>JBKJZQ010000187.1:0-6332 GCA_046715095.1 Actinomycetota bacterium
CCTGGAAACAGTCCTCGGCCTCAGGTGGCCCCACCGCGGCGGCCAGGAACTGTTTCACGGCGGCGGAATGGTCGTCTATGAGGCGTTGGAAGGGCGGCTTCATCGTTAGGTAAACGTACGGGACCCCCCGGTTTGTGAGAGCGAGCGACGGTGCCCGGTGGGGGTTACGACAACACCTACTCGGGGACTCTGCTCAGGTGCTCGCGGGGCTCATCTCTTCGGGGACGACGAACTGGAACTCGAGCGATGATCCGGACGGCGTTCAGGAACCTCTTCTGAACGCCTCGTCTTTCTGAGGCCCAAGCCGCGGGAGCGAGGGGTGCTTCGGCGCCCCTCGCCTTTTCTTTGGGTAGTTGGCCTCCTGCCGTCTCTCCTGGTCGATAGCGTCGTCCCGGCTTTCTTGAGTACTCCCGCGGCCTCGCTCCTGAGGCGCTTCCTGAGAGCGAAGACCGCCGCTATCAGGGTCACAGCGCCCGCGATCGCCATCGCCGCACGGGTGCCCATGTGCTCGGCGACGTAGCCCATCAGGGGACCGCCGATGGGCGTGCTCCCCAGGAACACGACCCCGAACAGCGCCATGACCCGGCCTCTCATCGCAGGCGCGGTTTCCATCTGAAGCGTTGAGTTCGCCGTGGACGCGAACACGACGCTCGCCGCACCCATCGGAACGATCGTCACCATGGCCCAGGTAAGGGTCGGCGCGAAGGCGACGGCCATGAGGAAAGTGCCGAAGGCGAGGGCCGAGGTGAGCAACAGTTTGCGGGTCGGCTTAGACGACGCTGCGACCCCCAGTGCACCGAAGATCGTTCCGACCCCCATCATGGCCGACAGGGCACCGAACGTCGCTGCGTTACCAGAGAAGACCTTGTCGGCCAGAAGGGGTACAAACATCCGGAAGTTGAAAGCAAGCGTTCCGACGACCGCCACGAGCAGCAGCGTCGAGCGAAGCACCGGGTTGCCCCACGCGTAGCGGAAGCCCTCGCGCAGTTGCCCCTTCTCGCGGCCGACAAGAGCCGTGCGGCGGAGGCTCTGCACATCCATCCTCGCCAGCCCCCCGATGACCGCGATGTAGGACACCGCGTTCAAGAGGAAACAGATACCGACCCCCACGGTCGAGATCAGGATCCCGGCGATGGCGGGTCCCGCCGTGCGCGCCGAGGTGATCACGGCGGAGTTCAGCCCCACCGCGTTCGAGAGGTGCTCTGCGTCGACCAATTCGGAGACGAAGCTCTGCCTCGTCGGATTGTCGACCATGATCACGAGACCCCACAGGGCCGTGAGCATGTAGACCATCCAGAGAGTGACCACGCCGGTAACGGTGAGAACACCAAGGATGAGGGCGAGGATCGCCGCGAGTGCCTGCGTGATGATCAGGATCTTGCGCTTGTCGAACCGATCGGCGAGGACCCCGCCCCAGGCGCCGAAGAGCAACATCGGGGCGAACTGCAACGCGCTGGTGATCCCGAGCGCGACCGCGCTCCCGGTGATGCTGAGCACCAGCCAGATCTGAGCGACCGCCTGGAGCCACGTGCCGGTCATCGAGATGATCTGCGCGATGAAGTAGCGCCGGTAGTTGGGGATGTGGAGCGACCGGAAGGTGCGCCCTGCTGCCAGTTTGATCGTTTCCGTCACGTAGTCCTCGCTAGTCTTCGTTCAATATCGTTTCGAGCAGTTCGACCGCCTTCGCCAGGTCCGCTTCCGCCACGTTCGTCGAGCGCAGTCTCTTGGCGAGATAGGCGGTCTTGCGCGACCGGTTCCGAGCGACCATCTTCTTGCCGTCCGCCGACAGGCTCACTCGGGCGACGCGCTTGTCCCGAGGGTCGGGATCGCGCGTGATCAGACCGAGCTCTTCGAGCCGGGCCACCACACGGGTCATCGTCGGCGGCTGTACCCGCTCCGCTTCGGCGAGCTCTCCCAGGGTCAGAGGACCCCGCTCGATCGTCGCCATCGCCGAGAGCATCGACGGACTGGCATCGGACTCCGCTTGCTGCCGGAGCCTGCGCGCCAGTCGCATCACCACCAGCCTCAGCCGGGCGGCGGTGTCCATATCGATCTCAGTAGGGGTGCGGTCCTTGGTTCTCATGCCCTTAGCATAACTAATTAGCAGAGCTAATTATTCCACATGGTCTAAGGGCGTGCGAGGCACTCAAAAAGCCTCTCGTACTGCTCGGCTACGGCTCCCGGAGAGGCCCAGGATTCGACGAAGCGGCGGCCGCCGGCCCCCATCTCCGCGGCGCGGCCCGGGTCGTCCAGCAACGTGCGGATGGCCTTGGTGAACGCTTCGGGATCCTCGGGGGGAACCGCGATCCCGGCGTCGGAGCGCTCGATGACCCGGGCGACCTCGCTCCCTTCGTCGACGCTCGCGATCAGCGGGCGGCCCGCGGCGAGGATCGAGTACGACTTGGACGGCACGCTCGAACGAGCAAGGCCGCGCTTCAGCGGTACCAGGTGGATGTCTCCCGCGGCCAGAACCTCGGGCAGGCGTTCGATGGGCTGCATGGGGGCGAAGACGACGTTGCTGAGCCCCGCGGCCCTCTCTTTCAGTCCGTCGAGGGCAGCACCTCCGCCGTTGATGACGAAGACGAGGTCGTCCTCGTAAGCCAGCGCGGTGGCTGCCGAGAGGATCAGCTCGAGGGATTGCGACAGGCCGACGTTCCCCGCGTACATCACCACGGTTTTTCCGGTCAGTCCGTACTCGGCGCGGTAGGAGTTCTCGCTCATCCCGGGGCGGATCGTCTCGGTGTCGACGAAATTGGGGATGACGTGGATCTTCGATGGATCGTCGACCTTGGCGGAGAGGTTGTTCTTAAGGTCGTCAGAGAGCACCGTGACGGCATCGGCACGCGCGTAACAGAGACGCTCGAGGCGGTAGGCGGCCGCGATCGCCTTCTTGCCGGTGAGGGCGCCGATCTCGATCGCGACGTCCGGAAAGACGTCCTGGATGTTGAAGACGAGAGGTGCCTTGCGTTTCTTGGCTATCGCCCACCCGGTCAGCCCCAGGGTGAGTGGTGGGGACATGGCGAGAACGCCATCGACCGGCCGGCCGCGCATGCCTTGCCCGGCGGCCAGCGCGCTGAAGCCTCCGAACGCGGCCGCGCGCCTCACGAGGTTGCGCTTGTCTTGCGTCGGGAACGGGTGGAGCCGGGTGATCCGGCCCCACGGAACATCTTCGTGACGGATCCACCTGCCCTCGTAGCCCGGCTCGATCCTGTGGTCGCGGTACCAGGGGAGGGAGGTGAGGACATCGATCGAGTGACCGCGGGCGGCCAGTTCGTGCACGATCCTCGTGATCACTGCGCCCGTCGGGGCGACGTCGGGCTCGAAGTGAGGGCAGACGACGACGAGCTTCATAGCGTTGTCTCGAGCGCGTGCCGGTACGAGTTCTCGAGGATGTCCGCAGACCGGTCCCAGGTGAACGATCCCGCGCGCTCCAATCCCTTCTTCACGAGGATCGAGCGCAGGTTGTCGTCATCGAGGATCTCGGACATCGCCTGGCTCCACTGTTCCGCGTTGTCGGGGGACACCATCAGGCCGGCTTCGTCAACGACTTCGGGGAGTGCGGTGGCATCGGCCGCGATCACCGGGCACTCCCGCGCCATCGCCTCGAGGACGGGCGCACCGAAGCCCTCGAAGCGCGATGGGAACGTCAACGCCACGGCTTCCCGGTAGAGGGCGTCGAGATCGGCGGATGGGATGTAACCGAGGCGCTTCACTCGATCGGAGATCCGGTGCTCCTTGATCTCTTGGGCGAGGCGAACCTCCATCGACCCCTTGGCGCCGGTGAATACGAGCGTCGTGTCGGGATACATCTTCGCAACCCGGGCGAACGCCTCGATGAGGACGAGATGGTTCTTGTGCGGGTAGGTGATCGCCGGGTACATGAAGAAACGACCTTCGATCCCGTAGCGCTTCCTGACGCTCGAAGCGTTTTCAGAAGCTGTGCGCGGCGAGATGCCGTGCGGGACCACGATGACGATGCTGGGATCGATGTTGAGTCGCTCGATCACGGTTCGGCGCGAGTACTCGCTCGGGGTCAGGACGAGCCGCGCCGCCTCCGCCGAACGGGGGACCATCCTCTTCAGATAGGCGAGCTTGGTCGACGAGAAGTACTCCGGGTAGTAGAGGTACTGGAGATCGTGGATCGTGAGCACCGGCCGGGCCGTCCTCACGATCGGAACGACTCCGCCCGCATGATGGACGAGGTCGATGTTCCGTTTCTTGCACTGTGCCGCGAGCCAGGTGTTCTCGCCGGCAACCCGGAACGACTTGAACTGCCCCGACACCGGTGCGAAGGCGATCTTGAATGTCTTAGCGAGCTCCGGATACGCTTCGGAGAATTGCGGGAGGGCGAAGATCGTGTAGTCGAACTCCGATGGACGCTCGGCGAGGCCTTTGAGGAGGCGCGTCATGTAGGTCTCGGAGCCGCCGACGACTCCCGGGACCATCCACAACATGTTGATGCCGACCTTCTCCATTGTTTTCTTTAGCCCTTCTGTTCTGACGACCGCCTTCTGCGTCCTCGGGTGCCTAGCCTGGCATCGAGTCCTATTTCTGGGATAGCTCTTGGTAAACCTCGCCCAGCAGAGCGCCGGTCCGCTCCCACGAGAACAGCGCGGCGCGCTCTTTCCCCCGGGCCCCCAGCTCTTCGGCGAACGCCCGGTCGCTCAGGACCTTCGCGATGCTCGCGGCGATGGCAGCGGGATCGTCCGGATCGATCAGCATGACCGCGTCACCTCCAAGTTCTTCGGTCGAGGTGCCCCGAGAGGTTACGACGGGAGTGCCCTGGGCCATCGCCTCGAGGACCGGGAAGCCGAAGCCCTCGGTGAAGCTCGGAAAGACGAACACGCCGGCGCCTGCATAGAGCGGCTCGAGATCCTCTCGAGGCACGAACCCGAGGGCCTTGACCCGGTCCCCGAGCGGCTCGATCAAAGCGCCGAGATCCTCGTTCCACCCCTTCGGGCCGACGAGGACGAGATCGGCCTCGACATCGAGCGACCGGTACGCCTCGAGGAGGCCCCTGAGGTTCTTGCGGGGCTCGACGGTGCCGGTCCACAGCACGTAAGGACGCTCGAGGGCGTGGATCGTCCGTACCCTCTCGACCTCCGCCGCCGGAGCGGGGGTCGCCCGCACGCCGAAGGGCACCATGCGAAGCCGCTCGTGCCCGAATCCGGCCCTAGCGGCCGCCGTCAGGGTTGCCTCCGACGAGCACAGCACGAGGTCCGCCTCCTTCAGGGCGAGGGCCAGGTTGCGCTTGAAGAACCGGAGGCCGTGGCGGGTGAAGTGCGCCGGGTTCTCCAGGAACGCGAGGTCGTGGATCGTGAGGGCGATCGGCCTCGTCCTCGGGGGCATGACGATCGTCGTCGCGTGGATGACGTCGACCGGCCCGGTGGCTCGCTCGATCTTCGGAACCCGCAGCCGCCCCCACGCCTCGTACAGCGCGAGACGAGGGAGACCGAGGTGCCGCACGGGGATCGGGGGCCGGTAGGCGGCCGCGGCCGGTCCCCGGTGGCGCGCCGCGACTCCCACCAGCTCGGCCACCCCTGAGTCCGTCACCGCGCGAGCCATCTCGATGCCGGCCACCGCGGTCCCACCCGGAACCTCATGCCAGCACTGCTCGATGGTGAATGCCACTTTGGGTTTCACATTGGACATTCTCCCAGTTCATCCCCCTTGCCGACCGACCTCTGCCGGGCGCGAGACGCGGCCGCCGCCACCGAGGCCCCGTAGGATGGTGGCGTGGACCTTTCTTCCCAGCGCGTCCTGGTTACGGGTGGCTCCGGCTTCCTCGGACGTGTGGTGTGCCGGAAGCTCGAGGAGCGGGGCTGCAAAGACATCTTCGTGCCCCGGAGCGCCGACTACGACCTGACCGACCTCGAGCACGTGCGCAAGCTCTTCGCCGAGGCGGAGCCGACCGTGGTCGTCCATCTCGCCGCTCGGGTCGGCGGCATCGGCGCCAATCTCGAGCATCCGGCCGAGATCTATCTCAGCAACCTGCTGATGGGCACCTACGTCATCGAGGAGGCGCGCTCGTCGAACGTCGCTAAGACCGTCCTCGTGGGGACCATCTGCTCGTACCCGAAGTTCACGCCGGTTCCGTTCGCCGAGGAGTCCTTGTGGGACGGGTATCCCGAGGAGACGAACGCTCCCTACGGCGTGGCGAAGAAGGCGCTCCTCGTTCATGCGCAAGCGAACCGCGAGCAGTACGGACAGAGGTCGATCTACCTGCTGCCGACCAACCTGTACGGCCCCGGAGACAAGTTCTCTCCCTCGGTGTCGCATGTGATCCCGGCGGTCATCAAGAAGTGCGTCGACGCGGTCGATTCGGGCGCCGG
>JBKJZQ010000188.1:0-3716 GCA_046715095.1 Actinomycetota bacterium
CGGATGCCGCGTTCCACCGCCGAGGTGGTTGCGAGCCTCAACAGGGTGCTTCCTATCCCGCGATTCTGGAAGTGATCGATAACGGTGACCGCCGCCTCGGCCACCGTCGGGTCGTCGGCGGCCCTAACCCAGCGCGCGACCCCGACCCCTCTGGGATCGTCGCCGGGCAGATACGCGACCCACGCGAAGTGGTCCACGTAGTCGATCTTGGTGAGGTATTCGAGTTGCTTCTCGGTCAGCCGGTCGACCTGGTGGAAGAAGCGCCGGTAGCGGGATTCCGGCGAGAGTTCACCGAATCCACGTTTGATCAGCTCCTTGTCCTCCGGGCGGAGCACCCGGAACGCGACCCGTGTCCCGTCGGCCAGTTCGGCCTCGAGCTCATCGGGGAATCCCCGTGCGCTTTTCTCCATGGCGACATCATCCCAGGGCTTTGAAGGCAGGGCTCGGATGGCTCGACTAGCCAGACCTCTTCAGCTTCCCGTGTCGTTTCGCGTAGCGCTCGCCCCACTGGAAGACCGCCATCCCGAGCGGGATCGTAAGGACGCCGATCGCGAACAGTGGCACGATCTCGTCCCACATCTGGGATACGCCGTGGCCTTCGAGGATCGCGTTCCTGATCCCCTCCAGCGCGTAGGTGGCGGGCGAGATCACGGCGAGCCACTGCATCGGCTCCGGCAGCACGCTGACCGGGTAGTAGACGCCCGACACGACGAGCAGCAGGCCCTGGGCGATGAAGCCGAGCTGGGCCCCTTTCTCAGGAGAGATCAACGGAAGCACCGCGGTCATCATGCCGAGTCCCATGAACGAGATCGACGCGACGGCGAGGACCACCATCGCGGCCACGAAGTCGGCGTTCGGCATCGTCAGGTTGAAGAAGAACGCCACCACCGCGAACAGTAAGGCCGACCGGATCACCCCGTAGACCACCGCGAAGACACCCATACCCCCGAGGTGCACGATGCGGGACAGAGGAGCCATGAACGTGTACTCGATCGTCCCCTCCCATCGTTCCCAGGCAACGGTCTCGGTGAGGATCTCGAAGATGATGCCGAGATAGGACCAGATCACGCCGCCGACGAGAAGGATGGTGGCCTGACGGTTGACGTCGATGTTCACGCCGGAGGCCTCGACGCCCTTCGCGATGATGACGATCGTCAGCGTGTTCGCGACCGTCCAGAGGAAGAACGCAAACTCCCACACCCAGTACCTTCTCGTGAGGTAGACGTTGCGCTCGACGACGCCGTAGAGACCGATCAGCTCGGCGCGCAAGGTAGAGGCTGCCCCTTTCATGTCGCGTTGCCCTCGTCTTCTTCCTCGAAGCTCTTCCCCGTCGCTGCGAAGAACGCCCCCTCGAGGGTTGTCGATCCGAACCGCTTCTTCAGTTCGTCCGCGGGCTCGAGAACCAGCAGCCGCCCTTGATCGAGGATGCCGACCCTGTCGGCGAGCTTCTCGGCCTCGTTCATGTCGTGCGTGCAGAGGAGCACCGTCGCGTCGTGCTCGAACCTCACCTTCGAGATGAAGTCCTGTACCTCGAGCTTGGAACGTGGGTCCAGTCCGGTCGTCGGCTCATCGAGCAGCAGAAGCACCGGCGAGGTCAGCAGCGCCCGCGCCAGCGCGACCTTCTGCTGCATGCCCCGGCTGAGGTGTTCCATGGAGTCGTTCAGGCGGTCCTTCGGGAACCCGACGCGGTCAAGGATCTCGGGGATCGAACGCTTGGTCTCGTTGGCTCTCATCCCGTAGAACCGGGCCGCGTAACTGAGGTTCTCGTTGGCAGACATCTTCTTGAAGAACGACGCCTCGACGGAAACCCGGTTCACGAGCCGGCGGACGTTCCTGGACTCAGAGAACACGTCGAAGCCGAAGACGCGCGCGATGCCTCCATCGTTGATCAACAGCGTGGACAGCAACCGAACCAGGGTCGACTTACCGGATCCGTTCTGCCCCAGGATCGCGATGCACTCTCCCCGCGCCACCGTGAAGGCCACCCGGTCAAGAACCGTCGTCTGGAGGCGCGGACCGAACCGTCGCTCCCGCCCACTCTTGCGGAAGCGCTTGGTCAGGTCGATCACCTCGACCGCGGGCGCGTCGGGCGAGACCTCGGTCAGATAGTGGTTGCGTGGTTCGGTGAGAGGCAAAGAAACGTCCCTTGGTAGTCGCCGACGTTTCTTTGTCTCACGCCGCCGTAGATGAAGCTGTCACCTCGGTGACAAGCTCCCAGGGTGAGTAGCCCCAACGGGATTTGAACCCGTGTTACCGCCTTGAAAGGGCGGCGTCCTAGGCCAGGCTAGACGATGGGGCCGGGAGAACCAGAGGCTACAACAGCCGAGGGGTCGGTTGAGCGGCGACGAGTCCGGTTTTCAATGCTGGTCCGCCGAACATCCGTATTTTCTATGGAGGCGAGGAATGGCACCCAACTGACCGCGCTGGTACCGCGCTGCTCCGGTCGCGTCCCCTGTCCGTTCTGACGGACCCCGATGTATGTTCTCGGCAATGACCAGGGGGTTGCGTGTCTGTAATCGAGGTTCGAGGGCTTCGTAAGGACTACCGGCGGCTGCGCGGTGGAAAGACGGTCGCGTTGTCGGGGCTCGACCTGGATGTCCCCGCCGGAGGCGTCTACGGGTTCCTCGGTCCGAACGGTTCCGGCAAGACCACGACCGTTCGCTGTCTCCTCGGTCTGATCCGGCCGTCCGGCGGCGAGATGCGCTTGCGCTGGGTGGATCCTCGATCCGATCTCCGGAAGGTGATCGCGCGGGTCGGTGCGATCGTCGAGACGCCCGCGATGTTCCCCGGCTTTTCGGCCCGCCGTAACCTCGAGATCCTCGCGCGCACCGAGGACATCGATAAGGCGCGGATCGACGAGGTACTCGAGACCGTGGATCTTCGCGACCGCGCCAAAGACAGGGTCAAGAACTATTCGCTCGGGATGAAGCAACGCTTGGGGATCGCAGCCGCATTGCTCAAGGATCCCGAACTCCTGATCCTCGACGAGCCTGCCAACGGTCTGGATCCTGCCGGCATCAAAGAGGTTCGCGAGCTCCTCCGACGTCTGGCCGGAGAAGGCAAGACGGTATTCATCTCGAGCCACATCCTGTCCGAGGTGCGCCAGACGTGCGATCACGTGGCGATCCTGGCTCGCGGCAGGTGCGTGGCGGAGGGGGCGGTCGAGGACGTTCTCAGCTCTCGACATGCCGCCGGCATGACGGTACGAGTACCCGACATCGCCGGCGCGGCGGCCATCCTGGGAGACGCCGGCATCGAGACCCGCACGGACGACGACGTCTTGAAAGTGGCTCTGGCCCCATCCGACGGGGCACGGGTGACTATGGCTCTCGCCGATAAAGGCGTCTATCTCAGCGAGCTCCGCCCCGACGAGGTCGATCTCGAGACCGTGTTCCTCGAACTGACGGGAGAGCCTGCGGCCGAGGATCCACTGGCCGAGGAGGCGGACCAGTGATCGCCTCCGAGCTCCTCAGATTCCGGTCGCGCCGCCTGGTGAAGTGGATGATGGTGTTGTTCGCCCTGGCCCTTGCCTTCGCCGGGTTCCTCGTCTTCATCAACTCGGAGGCCGAGGGTCCCGCAACGGTCTCGCAGGGAGCGATCGAGAGTTCGGTCCTATATCAGGAGTGCATCTCGGGGGGCTTCGGCGAGCCGCCGCCGGGGGCAGGGTCGCTCGAGGAGTTCTGCTTGGACATCGCTCGCCAGAACTCGTTCATCGA
>JBKJZQ010000189.1:0-11314 GCA_046715095.1 Actinomycetota bacterium
AGGCGCGACCGGCGGCTTCGCTGCCCTCGGCCCTCACGAGGGTCTGAGCGGCCTGCGTGTGCTCCGCCCGAGCCCTTGCCAAGCGTTGCTCGATGTCGTCGATGGCGGCCCGCAACGAATCGACCTCGGCCGCCGCAGTGTCCGCCTTCGTCCGTGCGACCGAGGCGGTGGCTTCCAGTTCCCGGCTCTTCGCGCTCCATCGCTCTCGTTCGGTATCGAGGAGCCGGATCCTTTCCCGGTAGCCCTCCTCGGTCTCGGCCGCCAGCCGCGCGGAGATCGTTTCGGACCTCTCCGCGGCGAGTCGCGCCAGGCCGGAGAGCCGGTCTACGGATCGACCGATCCGGTTCGCACGCGCCCGCGCCTCCTCTGCGGCCCCGGCGAGGGCGACCCGCTGCTCGGACGCGGTCGACAACCGGGCCCGGACGCTATCGAGCTCATCGGAGAGGAGCTGCGTCTTGGCCTGCTCCGCGACGGGGTCGTAGGAGGGGTCGTGAGCGGACAGCCTGATGATCTCGGTGGCCGCAAGGCGTTGCCGCAGCCCGCGGTGCTCCGAGACCAACTCGCTGTAGAGAGAAGCGGTCTTCGCCTGGCGCTTCAGCGGACGGATGGCCCGTCTCAACTCGACCAGGACGTCGTTCAGTCGCGTCAGGTTGTCGTCGACGCGTTCCATCTTTCGCAGCGAACGGTCCTTGCGCCTGCGGAACTTCCCGACCTGGGCGGCGTCCTCGATGAACGAGCGGCGCTCCTCGGGCCTGGCCTGGAGCACGGCGTCGAGTTGCCCCTGACTCACGACCGTGTGGATGCTGCGCCCGATACCGGTATCGGAAAGAAGCTCGGCCACGTCGAGGAGCCGGCAGGGAGCGCCGTTGATCCGGTACTCGGACGACCCCGATCTATCCGCGATGCGCGCGATCGTCACTTCGCTGAGATCGAGAGGAAGGATTCGGGACGTGTTGTCGAAGGTGAGCTCCACTTGCGCCATGCCAAGGCGACTGCGGCTCTGGGACCCGGCGAAGATCACGTCCTCCATCGACGCTCCTCGAAGGGTCGATGGCGCCTGGGAACCGAGGACCCAGGTGATCGCATCGGCGATGTTGGACTTGCCCGATCCGTTGGGTCCGACGACCACGTTGACGGCGGGGACGAATTCCAGCACGGTCGCGTCCGCGAACGACTTGAACCCGGAGATCTTCAGGGCTTTTACGTACATAAGCAGCAACTTAGCAGCCGCCCCCGCTGACCCCCCGGCAATTGGTTTTACTTCTTGATCTTGAAGGTCTTCTCGTTCTTGGGGGGCTCGCGGTCGACCTGAACGCCCTCGACTTTGGCACCCTTGGGACCGGCCCGGCATAGACCGACGACCCTGTAGACCTCGTCTCTCGGCCCCTCGAGGACGGCTTCGATCCGTCCATCGGCCAGGGCCCTCACCCATCCGGTGACGCTCTGCTCGTCTGCTTTGGAGGCGATCGCATCGCAGAACTCCTGCTGGGGCAGATCGCCGTTCACGAACACGTGAACCCGAGTCCTATCTTCCACCTCTGACCCCCCTCGGGATAATTAGATTCGTCATACCTGGCACTGCGGACAGAAGTACGTGAAGGAACCGGCGACCTTCGCCTTCTCGAGCGGGTTGCGACACCGGCGGCATGGTTCTCCGTCCCGCTCGAAGACCTTGATCTCGTGCTGGAAGGTCCCCATGTCTCCGTGAAGATCGCGGAACCCCTCTGGCCCCCAAGTGGTTCCGCGCGCTTTGATCGCTTCCATCAGGATCTCGACGAGCGCACGGTAGAGACGACGAACGTCCTGGGAGGACAACTCGTTCGACTTGCGGTCATACCTCAACGCCGCGGTCCACAGGATCTCGTCGGAGTAGATGTCGCCCAGGCCGAGGATGAAGTTCTCGTCCATCATCAGCTTCTTCATCTCTTCCGCGCGGTCCTGCAGCAGCGAGGAGAAGTGCTGCCACGTCAGCGGGTTCTGCGCGTCGAGGGGGTCGATCGCATCGCTCTGAAGTTCCTTCAGCGTTGGGATGTCCTCGGTGGGACAGACGTACACGTCGGCTTTCTTATCCGGGTCCACCAGCCGGAGATGACCGCCGATCGTCCACTCGATAACGATGTGTGTGTTCGGGGCGATCTCTTCGGTGGCGCTCGTCCTCAAGAGCAGCCCGGAGTCGCCCAATGCCACCACCATGGTGCGCTCGTTGTCGAGTTCGATCAGCAACCGGCGACCGATCCTGCGGATGCGCTCGATCTTCGCTCCCTCGAGCAGCTCCTGGAACTCCTTTCGACGGCCGTGGCGGCCGACGATCTTCATGGCGTTGGTGCCGGGCCGGACTTCTGCGTCCTTGATCCTCCGGCCTACTACCTCCTTCTCGAGGTCCCTCTTCAGGACCTCGATCTCAGGAAGCTCGGGCATCCGATCCCCTTTCGTTCTCGCGTTCCTCGATAGGAACGCTGGCGTTCTCGCGTTCCTCGAGAGGAACGCTGGCGTTCTCGCGGTTTGCGGAGTCACCGGCGCTCTCGTCTTCGAACCGGGCGAGGGCCGCCCGCGCCGCATGGTGCTCGGCTTCCTTCTTGCTCTTGCCCTCTCCCGATCCGTACAGCTCGCCGCCGACGTAGACCTCGGCCCCGAAGCTCTTGTCGTGGTCGGGACCCGTGGAGGTCACCCTGTACTCAGGGAATCCTCCGCGCTCCCGGACCACCGTCTCCTGCAGGGCGGTCTTGGCGTCGTACCGGTCGCCCGCCGCGAGGGTCGCCCTCATCCTCTCCTCGAACAACGGCACCAGCACCGCAGTAGTGGCCTCGATGCCCCTATCGATATACAGCGCGCCCACGACGGCCTCGAAGGTGTCGGCCAGGAGCGACGGCTTCCCGCTGCCCCCGGATCCCTCCTCGCCTCTGCCGAGCCGGATGTGTTCGCCGAGACCGACCTCCTCGGCGATCTGAGCGAGGGCCTGTGTGTTCACGGCCGATGCCCTGAGCCTTGCCATCTCACCTTCGGCAAGCTCCGGATAGGAGGTGAAGATCAGATCGGTCACGATCGCACCAAGGATGGAGTCGCCCAGGAACTCGAGTCGTTCGTTGTGTTCGGTGGGGCCGTCTTGCTCATACGCGAACGACCTGTGCGTAAGAGCCAGGTCGTATATACCGCCGCCCTCGGGCGGAATCCCGAGCCGTTCGAGTCCCGTGGTCGATCTACTCGGTCTCGATGGCCTGGCGGCCGGCGTAGTAGCCACAGTTCTTGCACACCCTGTGCGGGAGCTTGGGCTGCCGGCACTGGGCACACGTCGCATAGGTCGGGGCCTCTGTCTTCCAGTGCGCGCGCCTCATGCGCATCTTGGAGCGTGTCTTCCTTCGCTTCGGAACTGCCATCTCTATCCCTTCTGTCATGCTGTCCTGCGGTTACGCCGAGGCGAACCGCTCTCTCCTCTGGTTCATGAGATCCGTTCGTTTTCGAGCTTCGCCTTGAGCTCCTCGAGCGGAGCCCAACGCGGGTCGATCTCCTCGTCACTGCAATCGCACGAACCGGCGTTCAGATCCGTTCCGCAGTGAGCGCAGAGTCCCTTGCATTCCTTGCTGCACACCGGGTTCAGCGGAAGCTCGAGCCCAAAGACGTCCCTGAGCAACGGCTCGAGATCGATCTCGAGTCCATCGATCCGGTACGCGTCTTCCCCGGGAGCGTCCGCGCCCGGCGCTACGAACAGGTCGCAGACCTCCGAGGCCACCCGCGTCTCGAACTTCTTCAAGCACCTGGCGCACTCGAGCTCCAGCGTGGCCTCGGGTCGGCCGGTGACCAGAACCCCCTCGACCACGGCTTCGAGCCTCAGCGTTCCCGTAACCGGATCCTCCGAGATGCGCGCGAGCGGACCCTGCACCCCGTCGAGGGATGCTGCGATAGGCACTTCCTTCTGGGTCCCGGGGCGCCCCAGGATCTGGGCTACCGAGATCTTCATGCTCTGCACGCGCAACATCCCCACCTGCCGGACGATCTGATTCGGAGCGTGAGAGCGCCCTCATTGGGCGCCCACGCCCCGGCTTCGGACAGACGGATGATACCAGAGAGGCCCCATTTCCCAGGTTCTGGAAGGGCTCAGTTCGGCATCCTCACCCCATCATCGCTCCGCCCGCCGGTGCTCGGACGCCTCAGTTCGGCATCCTCACTTGAAGAAGGACGACTCCTGATCGTCCGCCGGCGGGCGCGTCTCCGCAGCGTCGAACGGGGCGGCCGGAGGTGGGGCGGCCGCGGCGGGATGCGCCGGCGGGGGCTCGTGGTACTCGTCCATCCCGGGCGCGGCGCCGCCCCCCTGGCCCCCGACCACTCCGCCCTCGCCGCGGATCTGGCCGCGGCCCCGGGACACGGTGCCGAGGGTCTTGTTGAGGAGGATCTCGAAACCTGCCAGCTTCTGGTCGATGTAGTCCCCGGCCTCCTGTTTCTTGAGGGCGGCCTTCTCCGTGGCCTCCTCGAGGATGAGTTGAGCCTCCTTCTCGGCCTCTTTGACGATCTCGGTACGGGAGAGAAGCCGGTCTCGCTGCTCTCGGGCGTCGGCGATGATCCGGTCGGCTTCCTTGCGGGCCCGGGCGAGCAGCTCGTCCCGGTCACGGGACATCCAGCGAGCCTGACGAACCTCCTCGGGAACCTCTTCCTTGAGCTGCATCAACAGCTCGATGAACTCGTCCCGGTTAACGACGACGCTGCTGGAGAGAGGCACCGACTTGGCTTCCTCCATCAAGACCTGCAGTTCGTCGATCCGTTCGATGAGATCCATCGCGTCCCCTTCTGTTCTGCCGGCCGCCGAGGCGACCGGCTTCTGAGCTCAAAGCCCCTGGCCGCCTTGCGAGTGCTTCTTGATCCGGTCGTTGTGAGCGGTGATTTTCGCGCCTTGGAAGGCTCGATGCTACCTAGCAGGCGATCTAGGTGTCGCGGCCACCGTATGCCTCCTCCATCGCCTTGGCGACTAGAGGAGGGACCAGGCCCTCGACGGAGCCGCCGAACCGAGCGACCTCTTTCACGAGACTCGAGGACAGGAAAGCCCACGTCGGCTTGGCGGTGACGAACAGCGTGTCGAGCCCGGGGAGCAGAGCCGCGTTCATCTGCGCCATCTGCAGTTCGTACTCGAAATCGGACACCGCCCTCAGGCCTTTGACGACGATCGAGATCTCTCTCTTCCTTGCGAAATCGACCAGCAGACCGTCGAAGGAGCCGATCTCGACGTTATCGAGATGAGAGAGAACGTCGGCGAGCAGTTCCTTTCGTTCGTCGAGCGTGAACAGTGGCTGCTTCGTCGGGTTCGCGATCACCGCAACGACGATCCGATCGAAGTACCGAGCGGCACGCTCGATGACATCGATATGACCGTTGGTTGGAGGATCGAAGGAGCCGGGACAAAGAGCGACAGCCATCAGTCAGAGCTCTCTTCCTCTTCATCCTCGTGCGTGTAGATGTAGAGCTTGGACTGACCGAACTCGCGCTCCCAGATCATCTGGAGTCCGAACGGCTTCAGGGGGTTCTCCTTGCCGTTCCTCTGGACAACGACCCGGCCGCTGTCGGATAGATAGCCGCCCATCACGAGCTGCTCGAGATTCCCCAGCACCCTCTCGGCCGGCATGTTGTAAGGCGGGTCGACGAAGATCAGGTCCTTACGCTCAGTGGCGTGGTTGTCGAGGATCGGCTTGACCTCGGCCCACAACACTTCGGAGGTGTCCTCGAATCCGGTGGTGTCGATGTTCTCCTTCAGCTTCACCACCGCGTCCCGAGCGCTCTCCACAAAGGTTGCCTGCGTAGCTCCCCGTGACAGAGCCTCGAGCCCGAGAGCTCCGGACCCGGCGAAGAGATCGAGTACGACCGCGCCCTCGATATCTCCAAGGGCGGAGAAGAGCGATTCCTTCATCCGGTCGGTCATCGGTCTGGTGCCGCTGCCCGGAGACTTGAGACGTAGACCCTTGACGGTACCTGCTGTGACGCGCATACGAACAAAGGTAGCGCCTCCCGGCCCCCGCTCCAACTCGGAGGTGGTGGCGCTCAGCCGGACTGGATCACATCGAGGGCGACATCCGCGAAGCGGTCCCTCATCTCACGCCTCAGCGCCATGTGTTCGTAGGCGGCCAGATCCGGGTCTTCTGTCAGGATCTGGACCGCCAGGTCGCGCGCCTGCTTGATGACGTCCTGATGCTCGAGGACCCGCGCTAGCTTCAGTTGCGGCATCCCTGACTGCCTCGCTCCGAACAACTGTCCTTCGCCCCGCTGTCTCAGGTCCACCGTCGCCAACTCAAAGCCATCGGTCGTCGACGCGACCGCGTTAAGGCGTTCGAGTGCCAGCGCGGTTGCTTCCTCGGTGCCACCCGGATCGAGGTCGGTGGCGAGGATGCAGAGGGAGGCGTGACCTCCGCGGCCGATGCGACCGCGGAGCTGATGCAGTTGAGCGAGGCCGAAGCGCTCCGCGTCCTCGATGAGCATCACGGTCGCGTTGGGAACGTCGACCCCGACCTCGACCACCGTGGTCGCCACCAACACGTGGGTCGTCCCGTCCCTGAAGGCCGACATCGCGGCTTCCTTGTCCTGGCCCTTCATGTCCCCATGAACCAGCCCCACGGAGAGGTCCCGGAAGACGTCCGTCCCCAGGCGCTTCGCCTCCGCCTTGGCGCTTCGCAACTCGGTCTTGCTGGATTCGTCCCGGAGCGCGTAGACGATGAACGCCTGGTGTCCGGCTGCGACCTCCTTGCGGATCGCGTCGTACGCATGACCCCGGTGCTCGTCGCCGAACGCGATGGACGTCGTGATCGGCTTCCGTCCCGCCGGAAGCTCGTCGAGGATCGACACATCGAGGTCTCCGTAGATGGTCACCGCGAGCGTTCGAGGGATCGGCGTCGCGGTCATGACGAGGATGTCTGGCTCCCCCATCGTGCCTTTGTCTCTCAGCGACTTGCGCTGATGAACCCCGAACCGATGCTGTTCGTCGACCACCGCGATGCCGAGCCGGGCGAAGTCGACGGAGCCCTGGATCAGGGCGTGCGTTCCGATCAGGAGGTCGACCTCGCCGGCGGAGACCCCCATCAGGATCTCGTCCCTCTGGCTCGCCGGGGTCGAGCCGGTGAGCAAGCGGACCACTGGACGATTGGAGGTGCCCGCGAACAGGTTGGCGCCCTCGTGTTCACCGAAGGCGCGATCGAGGAGCTCCTTGACCGTCAGGAAGTGTTGTTCCGCAAGGACCTCCGTCGGGGCCATGAGGGCAGACTGACTTCCTCCGGCGATCGCCATCAGGCATGCGTACAGCGCGACCACGGTCTTCCCCGAACCGACCTCCCCCTCCACCAGGCGGTGCATCGGGTACGCCTTCGTCATGTCGGTCGCGACCTCGTCGCACGCACGCCGCTGGGCGGAGGTCAGATCGAAGGGGAGGGCGTCGACGAACCTTTCCGGTAGCGCGTCCGGAGCGGGAGCCGGATGCGAGATCCCCTGGACCGTTCGTTCGAGGCGTTTCTTCCGGTACACGAGACCGAGCTGGAGCGAGAAGATCTCGTCGAAGACGATCCTGCGGCGCGCCTTGATCACGTCTTCCTTGTCGTCGGGGAAGTGGATCGAGCGGATCGCGTCGCCACGGCTCATGTGTCCGAGCCGGAGCCGAAGATCCGATGGGAGGGGGTCCATGATCTCGCCCGCGGCCTCGAGTGTGTCCCACATCAGGCGCCGCAACCCGTCGCTCTTGATGTCCGCGCTCGCCGGATAGATCGGGATAACCCGGCCCACGTTGAAAGGTTCTCGCCCGGTTCGCACCAACTCGAACCGAGGCGCGGTCATCTGCAGCTTCCCGCCGAAGACCCCGATGCGGCCGTAGAAGAACGCCACGTCCCCGGGCGAGAGAGCCCGTGCGACCCAGCTCTGGTTGAACCACGTGACCCCGAGCTGACCGGTCTCGTCGCCTATCGAGGCCTTGATCATGGTTCGTGTCTTTCCGGACTTGGTCTTAGCCCTCATCGCAACGGACCGGCCCATCGTGACCACCTTGGCGTGGACGGTGACTTCCCCCGTGTGGCCTCCCCCGGCGAGTTTCCTCAGCTCACGGATGGTTCTCAGCTGCGTCCGGTCCACGTGGTAGCGGGGGTAGTGCTGCAGCAGGTCCTGGACGCTCGAGATGCCGAGCTTCGCGAGGGCCTCGGCGCGGTCGCCGGTCACCTTCAGGGGTGTCCGGCGACGCTCTGGGGCGTATATCTCGAGCCCGTGGGGGGATGCTTCGACGACCTCAGCCATGCCACCGAGACTAACGAGGCCCAAGGGCCGCATGCGGATTTCCTGCCGGAGCCCCCTACCTCTGGTAACCTCGCTGCCGCTATGGCTTCCGTATGCGACATCTGTGGAAAGACTCCCGGCTTCGGGAACAAAATATCTCACTCTCACCGGCGCTCTCGCCGCCGGTGGAACCCCAACGTGCAGAAGATCAGGGTCGTCGTGAACGGCACTCCCAAGCGCATGAGCGTCTGCACGAAGTGCATCAAGGCCAATAAGGTCTCCAAGGCCGGGTAAGACCGGTTACTGCACTGCACCGCCCCCTGCCGGCCGTTTAGCAGCTATCCGCTCGCGGTAACGAAAGGGACGATGGCGGACGTGGGACAGATTACGACCAGGGCGAAGCTCGAGGTCGAGCGCGCCCGGGCCCGCTACGGCCCGGTCGATATCCTCGTAACCACGTTCCGCCGTTTCTCGGCGAACGACGGAGGGGTCCTCGCCGCGGCGCTTACCTACTACACATTCTTCTCGGTCTTCCCCTTGCTCCTCTTCGCGGCGTCGGCGGTCGGTTACCTCACGTTCCTGTCAGGTGGCATCCGGGAGAGCTTGCTGCGCTCGGGCATCGAGGGTGTCCCGCTTCTCAACCAGATCCTCACGTTCGACATGCTCGAGTCCCTGAAGGAGAACCGGGGGACGCTGGCATTCGTAGGACTACTCCTCGCCCTGTACTCCGGATCGGGAGCGGTCGTCGCCCTCGAGCACGCGCTCAACCGGATCAACTGCGTTGAGGATGAGGGAAGCTTTTTCGGCAAGAGGATCAAGTCCCTCAAGTGGCTTGGCTTCCTGGGGGTCGGGGCGCTGGTCTCCCTCGGGACGACCGCGCTGGTTCAGATCGCCGGGTCGAAGATCGGGTCGGGCGCGGCGGTGGAGTTCCTTCTGGGCGTGGTCCTCTCGGTCCTGTCGATCGGGGTGAATACGGGGATCTTCGCGACCGCCTTCAAGCTCCTCCCCAACCACGAGCGATCCTGGAGGGACGTTCTCCCCGGCGCCGTGATCGCCGCTACCGCCTTCGAGATCCTGAAACTCCTGGGTGCTCGGTATCTGGGGGCAGGAGCCGAGGGTCGGAGCCAGACCTTCGGGGCGTTCTCAGCGGCCGCGGGATTGCTCGTGGCGTCGTACCTTCTATCTCAGATAACCCTGCTCGCCGCCGAGGTGAACGCGGTCCTCGGCGAGCGGCGCGAAACACGATCATCTCAAGTAGAGAGGTCTCAAGAGGCATGAGAGGAGACAGCGTGGATCCGATGACCGAAGGTCCGCATCACTTAGACGGCCACCGAGATGAGAAGACCGCCGGGCAGCTTCTCAAAGAGGTCACCGAGGATCTCTCGACCCTGGTCCGCAAAGAGGTGGAGCTGGCGAAACAGGAACTGGGTTACTCGGTGGGCGAGAAGGTCAAGGGACTGGCTGCATTCGCCATCCTCGCCACCCTGGGGCTCTTCGCTCTCGTCTTCATGCTGTTCTCGATCAGGGACGGACTGGCCACGGCGATGAACGGTTGGGTGTGGCTCGCCGACATCATCACCGCGGTGATACTGCTCGTCATCGGGTTCGGAGCCTTCCTCTTCGCTAAGAAGAAGATGGCGGCGCCGATCTCTGCCGAGAAAACGAAAGAGTCGCTGAAGGCCGATGTTGAGCTGGCGAAGTCTGTCGGCCGCAGGAACCCTTAGCCCACCGATCGGAGAGGGACAAATGACCAACGACACCACCGCAACGCTCGCCGAGATAGAGCAAACGAGAGAGGACCTCGCTCGAAAGGTCGATGACCTCGTGGGCCGGGCGAAGGTCGAGGCGGCCGAAGCCGGCAAGAAGATGGTGATCGGGGTGGCGGCCCTCGCCGGCTTGCTGGTCGTCGGTTTCATCGCCAAGCGCCGCATCGGCAGGTAGCCGGTGGCCCGCGGCGAGGGTGGGCCTCAAGAGCCCCCCTATTTTCCCGCGCCGACCACCTTCTCGGGGTTGGTCGCCAACTCATTGCGTCTTTACCGGCTGGCGCCGCGCACCCTGATCTTGACCTTTCTCACGCTGGGGATCTTCGAAGCGGTCCTCAGGTTCTCGAGCTCCGCGATCGCCGGCGCGGTCTCCTCGGAGAGCCTGGAGCTCGCCTTTGGGCTCGTGATCCCGGTGGTCATAGCCGTGACCTCCGGGAGCCTTGGGGTCGCGATCGCGGGGGTCGTGATGGCCGATCGACTGGCCGGCAAGGCCACGACCGCCCGAGAGGTCCTCAGGTCGGGCTTCGGGGTGAGAGAGGTGCTGGCGTCCGGGCTGTTCGCGTCGATCATCGCCCTGGTCCTAGCGGTCGTGCTGGCGCCGATCATCCTGTTGACCCTCGTGATGTTCTTCGGCCCACCGGTGGTCGTCCACGTGATCGCTCTCGAACGCGACGGGCTCCACCCCGCACTGAGCCGCGCCCGCGCCATGAGCAGGGGGAACCTCGGTCGTCTGGTAGGCATCCTCTTCGCCGTCGCGCTCGGCACGGGCCTCCTCCACTTCATGCTCACCCAGGTGGGATTTGGGTTAACCGACCCTCTCGAAGAATGGCAGCGGGCGATCGTGCTCGGGTTCTCGATAGTCGTCCAGGCGGTCCTCTATCCGTACGTCGCGGCGGCCGGGCTCATCGCGTACCTCGATGTCCGGGCGCGCTTCGAGGGTTTCGGCGCCGACGAACTGAGGGCCGAACGATCCTGATCGGCTCTAGTGGAGGTCCCAGCCGGGGTTGACCGGCCCGTAGCCCTTCCCGAGCCGCAGGCCTCGTTCGATCGCCCCCGAGACGAAGCGCTTGCCGGCGTTGACCGCTGCCTCCAGGTCGTCTCCGTGAGCGAGCCGGGCTGTGATAGCAGCCGAGATCGTGCACCCGGTTCCATGGGTGTCTTCGGTATCGAAGCGAGGCCCCACCACCTCCATGAACTCAGCGCCGTCGAAGAAGACGTCTACCGCGTGTTCGCCGGGCAGATGGCCGCCCTTCACCAGCACGGCGGTGGGCCCAAGATCCTTCAGCGCGCGCGCTGCCTCCTTCATGTCGGTCACCGAGGAGGGT
>JBKJZQ010000190.1:0-10219 GCA_046715095.1 Actinomycetota bacterium
CGGACCGAGAGATCCCGGGGATGATCGCCACCGCTTGCGCGACCCCGACGAACAGCGCCCCGGCTGGGGTCAAGTCGTCCTGGCTCTTCATCGGTCGCCCCGTCACATCGGCGCGGCGTTGGTTGCGCTGCGTGAGCTGTTCGGCACCGACCAGGATCACCGCGGTGAGGAGTAGCTGGAGCGCCGCCCCCTTGGCGTCTTCGAACTGTTCCTCGAAGAAGCCGCCCAGGAGCAACCCGGCGATGCCGGCCGGGATCGTGGCGATCACGAGGAGGCCGAGTAGACGCCGTGAATCACGGCTCCCCCTCGTCGCTCCCCTGAAGAGATCGACCAGGTCGCCCGAGAAATAGGCGACCAGCGCGACCAACGAGGCCGCATGCAGGAGCACGTCGAAGGCGAGGCTAGGTTGATCCCAACCCAAGAGCGCGGGAACGATGACCAGGTGCCCCGAAGAGGAGATCGGGATGAACTCGGACAGACCTTGAACGAGCCCGAGGACGATGGCTTCGAAGATAGACACGATGGCGCTGGATAGTCCCTCGGCTTACGCCTCGAGACTCGCTCCTTTGAGGGCGGTGCTGCAGACGCACGAGCGGCCCTCGGGGATCTGAGGCACGAGCGCGAACAAGAGGTTCTTGAGCTTCTCGTTGTTGGCGTTGAACACCTCGAGAACGGCCTCGTGACTGACCGCGGCCGACTTGCCTTCGACGCCGACGTCGTAGTCCGTGACGAGCGCGATGTTCGCGTAGCAGATCTCGAGTTCGCGGGCGAGGTAGGCCTCGGGATACTGGGTCATGTTGATGACTTCCCACCCGGCCTGCTGGAACCACTTCGATTCGGCCCTGGTGGAGAAGCGCGGACCCTGGATCGTGACCACGGTTCCTCCGTCGTGAGCGGTGATCCCCTGGTTCCTCGCGGTGGTGAGCGCGAGCTGCCTGAGTTCCGGGCAGTACGGGTCCGCGAAGGAGACATGGGTCGTGACCGGACCGTCGTAGAAGGTGTCCTTGCGCCCGGTCGTGCGATCGACGAGTTGATCGGAGATCACGAACTCGCCGGGCTTCACCTCGGGCTTAAGGGAGCCCGCCGCACAGGGGCCGATGATCCGTTCGACGCCGACCTCTTTCATCGCCCACACGTTGGCGCGGTAGTTCAGCATGTGCGGGGGGAACTGGTGTTTCGCTCCATGTCTCGGGAGGAAGGCGACCCTGACGCCCTCGATCGAGCCGACGTGGAGTGGGCTCGAGGGATCGCCGTAAGGGGTCTCGACGCTCACCTCTTCGACGTCATCTAACAGCGAGTAGAAGCCGGACCCGCCGAAGATCCCAACCCGAACCTGATCGCTCACGCGGACTTCTCCTTCGACCCGGGATCCTTGGAGCCGGCCGAGTCGGAGGTGCCGGTGCTCGATCCAGCCGAACTCGATCCGTCCTTCGAGTCGCTCTTCGAGTCCGAGTCCGACTTGGAAGTCGATTCACTCTTGCTGCCGGACGGCTTGGACGACGATTTCTTGGCGTCGGTTGCGTAGAACCCGGACCCCTTGAACACGATGCCGACCGGTGAGAACAGTTTCCGGAGCCGCCCTCCGCAGATGGGGCACTCTTCGAGGGGCGGATCGTCGAAACTCTGTCTCGCCTCGGTGCGCTCCCCGCACGCGGTGCAAGCGTATTCATAGACTGGCATGGGGCGGATTCTAGTGGACGGGGCTGAAGGGGAACGCCGCTCCGGTCGATTAAGAGGGGAAACCGGACAAAGAGCCCGGTGACATCTCCGAGCGCGTCTCGGACACCCTGCGTGAGGTCGACACCTTCGCTCGTTACGGCGGCGAAGATCCTCGAAGCGGTTCGCTCGGCGCCGTTCGGGGAGCCGGGAGACCCTCCTGTAACGCTCACGGTCTCGATCGACATCGCCTCGTTCCCCGTGCACGGCGGGACCTTCAGATCGCTCATCGAGTCCGCCGACCGCGCTCTCTACGGCGCGAAGAAAGAGGGGAGGGCTCGCGCCCGAACGCCCGGCGACCCTCTTCTCACTCTCGCGCCGTCACCTGATCGGCGACATCGTTTGCATTAAGGCTTTGTATGACGTAGGAGCAGAGTGTGAGTGTGAAGAAAGCAGTCATCCCCGCGGCCGGATTCGGAACCCGGTTCCTGCCCGCGACCAAAGCCATTCCCAAGGAGATGATCCCGGTCGTGGACCGCCCGGGGATCCAGTACGTGGTCGAAGAGGCTGCCGGGGCCGGCATCGAGGAGATCCTGATCGTGACCTCCTGGGGCAAGCAGGCCATGGAGGATCATTTCGATCGGGCGGCCGAGTTAGAGACGCATCTCGAGAAGAAGGGGAAGCTCGACGAGCTCGAGGAAGTCAGACGGATCGCGAACATCGCCCGGATCCATTCGGTACGCCAGAAGGAAGCTCTGGGATTGGGCCACGCCATTTCGATGGGCCGGGCCTTCGTCGGAGACGATCCCTTTGCGGTTCTCTACCCGGACGAGATCCTTCCCGGCTCGAACCACGGCGGCGCCGACGTCCTCTCTCAGATGATCGAGCTCTACGACGAGACGGGCTCGAGCGTGATTTTGGTCCAGGACGTTCCCGCAGAGGAGATCTCTGCCTACGGCGCGATCGAACCCGAAGAGGTGGACGGCCGCGTCCGGGTCAAGAAGATGGTCGAGAAACCGGCCCCCGAGGACGCACCCTCCACGCTTGCGTCGCGCGGACGACACGTCTTCTCTCCGAGCATCTTCGACGCCCTCGATCGGACGGGCGTCGGCGCCGGAGGCGAGATCCAGCTCGCCGATGCGATCGACCTTCTCGCCCGCGAAGAGACCGTTTATGCCCACGTGTACTCGGGTCCCGTGTTCGACGTCGGCCGAAAGCTCGACTACCTCAAGGCCACGGTTCAGCTAGCGCTCCTCAGGGACGATCTGGCCGATGGGTTCCGTGACTTCCTGGTCGAACTCTTGGACCAGGACCGGTCCTAAGAGCATGCTGACGGTCGAAGACGCACGCTCTCGGGTTCTCGCATCGGTAGCGGCCGTCGAGACCGAAGAGGTCCTCGTCGCAGATGCCTTGGGACGCGTGGCCGCTCAAGGGTTGTCCGCGCCTCACGGCCTTCCCAGGTTCGACAACTCCGCGATGGATGGCTACGCGGTGAGGCTCGAGGATTGCGGCGCGGCTTCTTCGGCTGCGCCGGCGGAGCTGCTCGTCGTGGGAGAGGTTCGGGCCGGGGACCCGGGCACTGTAGAGGTCGGTCCCGGTGCCGCCGTCCGTATCATGACCGGGGCGCCCATCCCCCCCGGAGCGGATGCGATCGTCCCGGTGGAGGACACCGAGGAGTCGGGCGACCGGGTGCTCATCAAGGCGGCGCCGTTCCCGGGAGCCCATGTGCGTCGCGCCGGTGAAGACGTCCTCGAAGGCAGCGTGGTCGTCGGAGCCGGGATCGTCCTCGGTCCGGCAGAGATGGCCCTCATCGCATCGCTCGGGCTCTCTCCGCTTAGCGTCTACCGTCGCCCGCGGGTTTCGATCGTGGTGACCGGGGACGAACTGGTCTCTCCCGAAGAGGTGCCGGGCCCGGGACAGATCCGGAACTCCAACTCCGTTGCCCTCCAAGCACTCGTGCGCGCGGCGGGAGGTGAGCCTCTGGTTTTCCGCTCGGTTCCGGACGGGCTGGACGAAACGCGCGCTGCGTTCGCAGAGGCTGCCAAAGAAGCCGATCTCGTCATCTCCTCCGGAGGCGTGTCGATGGGTCGTTACGACTTCGTCCGGGACGTGATCGGGGAGCTCGGAAGGATCGACCTATGGCGCGTCGCCATGCAACCCGGCAAGCCCGTCGTGCTCGGAGCGATCGGTGCCGTCCCATTCCTGGGACTCCCGGGGAACCCGGTGTCGATCCACATCGGGTTCGAGCAGTTCGTCCGCCCCGCGCTCAAGAAGATGCAAGGCATGTCGGCGGTGCTGCGTCCCACGATCCGGGCGCGGCTGACGGAGGCGCTCGACAAGCGGCCTGGTCGTCTGCATTTCGTGCGGGTCACGCTCTCGCGCGACGATGCCGGTTGGGCAGCGACGCCGACCGGTCCCCAGGGCTCTCATATCCAGTCGAGTCTTCTCAACTGTCATGGCGTGGCACGATTCGAGATCGATGAGTCGCATCTCGATCCAGACAGCGACGTGGTCGTCGAGGTCTGGTCACTGCCCGAAGAGGAGATGGTCACATGAAGGACGTCCACCCGGAAGCGCAAGCCAAGATGGTCGACGTCACCGCAAAGGCGGTAACCGAGCGGGTAGCCGTGGCCTCGGGTCTCGTGAAGATATCCCAGGCGACCGTCCGCTTGGTGATGGAACGATCGCTCGACAAAGGCGATGCGCTGGCGGTGGCCCGGGTCGCCGGAATCATGGGAGCGAAGCGCACCGCCGATCTCATCCCTCTGTGTCACCCGATAGGTATCTCGTCCGTCGAACTCACCCTCGAACCCTCGTCTAGCGGCATCAGGGTCACGGCCACGGTGAAGACGGCCGAGCGAACCGGCGTGGAGATGGAGGCTCTAACCGCGGTGACGACCGCGGCCTTGACCCTTTATGACATGGTCAAGGGAACGGAGCGCGGCGCGGAGATCACCGACGTGCGCCTCGAGAGAAAATCCGGCGGTAAGTCGGGGGCCTGGGAGCGTTAGGGGCCTGGGAACCTAGGACTTCTCCCTCTTGAAGAAGGCGGTCGTGCCGGTGGCCTGACTCTCCACGACCTGGACCAGCTCCCAGCCTTCTTCACCCCACTGGTTCAGGATCTCCTGGAGCGCGTGCGATATCAGCGGCACGGTCGTGTACTCCCACTTCTGCATGTCGTTCCTCTCGGCTCGTCATGTGGTCTGGTTTCCTAAACTAACGCGGTGGAGGGAAGGTTCGCGTGGAGAGAAGGATCGTCGTCGAGCGAACCGGCTGGGTGCTCGCCCGGCGCGTTCGCTGGGCCTCTTCGTCGCAGGAGCGGCGACACGGGCTCCTCAAGCTCCCGCCCCTCGAGGACGGCGAAGCCCTCGTCATCCCGGGCGCGTTCCAGGTTCATTCGGTGGGCATGAGGTACGCGATCGATGTCGTCTTCTGCTCCCGGCGGTGGGTGGTGAAACGAGTGGTGAGGAACATGGTTCCTGGGCGTCTGTCCCGGCCGGTCCTGGCTCGGTATGCGATCGAGCTCGCGGGCGGTGGTGCAGGAGATGTGCGGCCGGGAGATCGGCTGATCGTGACCGATCAGGACCCGGCCGATCACGACAGAAGCGAGCGGTAGTCGCGCCGGTAGTACACGAGAGGATCGCCTGCTCCTTGTTCGATCCGGGTTACCACGGCGATCACTACCTCGTGGTCTCCCGCGTCGACGATGCCGTCGACGGAACATTCGAACCACCCGAGAGAAGAAGCCAGGAGCGGAGCTCCGTTGGTCCCGACCCTGTGAGGGATCCGCCCGAACGGTTTGGCACCCTTGATGGCGAACGTGCGCGCCAGATCTTCCTGGTCACGACCGAGCAGGTTCACCGCGAAGACCCGCACATCTCTTACAAGTTCGAGGGTTCGAGACTTCTTCTCCAGCGCGACCGAGATCAGAGGCGGCACGAGGGATACGGAGGCGAACGAGGTTGCGGTCATGCCGTGCATCTCGGCGCCGGACGAGACGGTGATCACGGTGATCCCACTCGCGAAGAAGCTGAGACCCTCGCGGTACTCATCCGAGCCGACCGTCATATACCGGGCAGTTCGTCCATGCCGGTCATGAAGGTCTGCTCGGGAAGGAACAGCCAGAAGCCACCGGGCTCGTCTCCGTCGGCGCTCGCTGTGAGGAAAGTCAGCGCTTCGGCATCGGGACCGGAGGCACCTCCTCCTACCCTGCGAGCTCCGCGGCGCTCGAGCTCCTCGATCATGTCCTGGGTCGGGTGTCCTTCTATCTCCATCTCACTATCTCCATCGCGTGAGTCTATTTCCCTCGCGCCGAGTACGGCCGGGCGTGAGTCGCTCGAGCGGCGGTGAACACCGCGGCAGATGCGCATGCGAAGAGACTGAGGATCGAGAAGAGGAAGATCCCGATCAGGATGCGACCCGCGCGATCCGGCCACGTGACGGTAACGAACGCAAGCATGGAAAGGATCGCCACCACGGCCGACGCGGCGGTGGCCCCCACCAGGAAACCGTGGAGGCGGCCGTGCCTCGAAGGTGGTGGGGGCGGAGTCATGTGCGCCCCGGAAGCCTCGGGCGGTAAGGGAACGACGTTGTCTCGCTCGTCGGTCAGCGGCCTCTCCCCTCTGTTCTGCGTCCAGCCGAGCCGGCCCGCTCGATCCAACCCAGCAACGTCCTCGTCCCGAAACCGCTGCCACCCTTCGGGCCGAGCTCGGTCGCGCTGTCCCACCGTCCCGGTCCGGCGATGTCGAGATGAGCCCAGGGGATGCCGTCGCCGACGAACCTCTGGAGGAAGAGCGCGGCGGAGATCCCGCCCCCCTCGCGCTTACCTACGTTCTTCTGATCGGCCACATCGGAGTCGAGATGCTTCTCATAACCCGGATACAGAGGCATGGGCCAGAGGTCTTCTCCGGCAAGGTCTCCGGCAGCCCGAAGCTCCTTCGTCAGAGTGTCGTCGTTCGAGAACAGTGCTCCGAGGTTGTCTCCGAGGCCGATCACGATGTGTCCGGTGAGCGTCGCGATGTCGACCATGGCATCCGGCGGGTCTTCGGAGGCGAGGGCGAGGGCGTCGGCGAGGATCAGACGGCCCTCGGCGTCCGCGTTGCTCATCTCGGTGGTGCGCCCCCCGTAGTGGACGAGGACGTCGTCAACCCTCATCGCGGCCGGGCCGATCATGTTCTCGGTCATCGGGATGAGCGCGCGAACCGACACAGGTACGTCCAGTTTAGGGAGGGCGCTCATGACCGCGATCACCGCTGCCCCTCCGGCCATGTCGGTCTTCATGTTCTGCATCCCGGCAGGCGTCTTGATCGTGAGCCCGCCCGTGTCGTACGTGACGCCCTTCCCGATGATCGTGACCCGCGCCGTCGCTCCGGCAGGGGAGTAGTTAAGTTCCACGAGACGAGGAGGTTCCACCGAGCCTCGAGCCACCGCGAGCAGACCGCCGAAACCGCGCGCCGCTAGTTCGGCTTCGTCGAAGACCTTGCAGCTCAACCCGGCAACGTCGGCGATCTCGGTCGCCCGCTCGGCGAAGACCGTGGGGGTCAGCCGGTCGGGGGGATCGTTGATCAGATCGCGTGCCGCGTTCGTGGCCTCGGCATAGATCCGTCCCCGGTCCGCCGCGCGTGCCGAAGCGCACACCACGAGGCGAGTTGTGTGCTCAACCTGCTCCTCCGCCGAGACGTACTTCTTGAACCGGTAGGAGGCGAGCAAGTGACCCTCGACCGCCGCGGCCGCGGCGGCGTCTCCCAGCCCATCGGCGAGTGCGGTGACGACCTCGGTGCGGTCCGCGAGCCTCTTCGCGGCCGCACCTGCCGTCCGCCGGACCTCGGTGGGACCGGCGCCGTCCTCCGGGCCGAGGCCCGCGACCATGATGACTCCCGCGGGGAGCCGGCCGAGGGTGGTGATCAGCGAGGTCGTGCCGACCTTCCCTTTGAAACGGGCGTCCCTCAAGGCTTCCGAGAGCAACCCGCTGAGTCGCTCGTCGGCCTCGGCTCCCACGCGTGCGAGTTGCGGACCGCCGGCGCTTTCGAAGGCGCCGACCACGAGGGCGTTGCAGCTGATGTCGAGGGGGTTCTCCTCGGTCGTGACGATCTGGGGTGGCATTCGGAGCTCCTCGAGCCTTGGGGGTTGACTCATCTATAACAGGGGCCGCCGGCCTCGCGGCCGGGAAAATCCGTCTCTACCGGTCTTTTCGGAGGTACCTTCAGCGCACTGGGGAAGTTCGTCTAGCTTGGGGAAGAGCTCTGACACTCCTTTTCTTGGCCATCCTCGGGGTGGCATGGATAGCCGTCCTTACTCCCGCGATAGCGCGGGCTCGCAGGGGGACGCCGATGTCGACCGCCGACCGGTTCCGTCACAGCATGCAGCTGCTTTCGCCGCGCCTTGGGGAGGAGGGTCGCTGGGTCGTCGTTCCGGGGAGCGTGCGCACGAAGCCGTCGTCACAACGCCGCGCGCTCAGGCAGCAACGGGTCCTCAAGCGACGCCGCTTCGTCCTGGTTGTCGTGGTGTGGATGGCTGCGGGGTCCCTGGCGGCGGCACTGCTTGGTGCGCCGGGCGGTTGGATCCCCCACATCGCGATCGACGCGGCGCTGTTTGGTTACGCCGCCTTCCTCATCGAGACCAAGCGGAGGCGCATCGAGCGCAGCCACAAGGTGCGCCCGATCGATCAGAGGCGGGCACGCCGCGAGGCGGAGTTCGACTTCTTCGAGCCGGCCATCTCCAAGTAATCCCGGTGGACCTCTCCGAACTATCCGCAGATCTGAGGTCGGAGTTCGATGCCAAGACCGAGGCACGCGAACGCGCTCTGGCATCGGCGCGCAGCGCGGTCAGGTCGTGCGGCAACGCCATCCGGGCCCTTCATCGTCACGAGACCCCGGGGGCGATTCAACTGCTCGACGCCGCGCAGGGTGAGATCGATTCCGCGAGGGCTTCCCTCGACGGGCATGAGGACATCCGGCACACGGGCTTCATCCACGACGCCGAGAAGGAGCTCGCCGAGGCGCGCATCACGTTCGCACTCATCACTGACGGTGTTTTCCCCACGCATCTATCACTCGGTCTTCCTCCGGCGGCGTTCGCCAAGGGGATGGCGGAATCGATCGGCGAGATCAGGCGGCACATCCTCGATCTGATGCGCCACGGCGAGCTCGAACGATGCGAGCATCTCCTGGGCGCGATGGACGACATGTACTACGTGCTCGTGTCGATGGATTATCCCGACGGCATCACGTTCGGCCTCAGACGCCTCACCGACGTCGCCCGGTCGCTGATCGAGCGCACGCGCGGCGACTACACGACCTCGGTGATCCAGTCGTCGCTCCAGGAGGCGCTCACCGACCACGCCGGCAGGCTCGAGGGCGGCTGAGAGCGGACCCAAGCGGGACGAACCTCCGGGTCGGCTAAAATGACCTTCCTTCGGGCCTGTAGCTCAGTTGGTAGAGCGCACCCCTCGCACGGGTGAGGCCAGCGGTTCGAATCCGCTCAGGTCCACTCGAAGCATCGCCCTCGAGGAACTGCTCGGGGGTGCCGAGCCAATGGATGGTCAAAGCTCCGTTGCAGGCGTCCGCGATGAGCGCTATGTTGCTAATGAAGACGACAGTCCGACACGGGGGGTGCGTGATGGGTCAGCTGATCCGCAAGAGTCTCGATTCGCCAGAGGAGACGCGCGCCTTCGAGGAGGGCAAAGGCAAGTTAGACCTCGTGAACCTGGACAGCGGTCCAGTCGGACGAGCGACGTTCGAGCCGGGATGGAAGTGGTCGAAGCATGTGAAGCCGATCGCTGGTACTGACAGTTGCCAGGCCGCGCACATGGGCTACTTCATCTCTGGTCGGATGAACATCGTGATGGACGACGGCGAAGAAATGGAGTTCGGCCCGGGCGATTTCATGGAATGCCCTCCGGGTCACGACGCCTGGATCGTCGGCGATGAACCGTGTGTCATCATCGACTGGCAGGGCTTCGCCGACTACGCCAAGCGGGGCTAGTTCGGCCGGGAACGAAAGCCCATCAGCCGCGTTCGTTCGGGCCACGGTGTCGTCGAGTTGCCGAGGATCGCTGAGGATCGCGACCTGTCCGGCGAAGGCGGCCGTCCACGCTTCCTCGTGAGCGCCTAGAGCCTCGAGGATGCGGAGACAAGAGCGTCCCGCTCGACCTCAGCGCGCTCGCGGCATCCGGGGCACTCGATGAGCTCGCCTATGTCCCCCCATTGATCGTGTCTGGCGAGCGACGGTCACGGCCGGATTCGGCACCTTCACCATCAACGGTGGTGCGGGTGACGATGATTTCCCCCGTTTATGGTTGCGCCATGAGGATTCGAGCGAGCATCGTCATCATGCTGGCCTGCCTTGTCTCCTTCGCTGCGTGCGGCGACGACGGAGAAGCGGGCGACGTCGCGGAAGCCGGCGGCTTCGCGGCCGAGGACGGTTGCGTCGAGGGTCAGGAGACGACCACGGACTCGGGCCTGATCATCACCGACGTCAAGTGTGGTGACGGGGTCGAGCTCGAAGCCGGCGACATGGCGGTGGCCCACTACACCGGCACGCTCGAAGACGGAACGGTGTTCGA
>JBKJZQ010000191.1:0-7412 GCA_046715095.1 Actinomycetota bacterium
GTCATCGACATCGTCCGGGCCGAGATGGACTCCATCCTTGCCGACGGCGTGACGCCTGCGGAACTGGAACGCGCCAAGGGACACGTGCGCGGCTCGATCGTGCTTTCTGCCGAGGACCCCGGTAGCAGGATGAACCGTCTCGGCAAGCAACAGCTGACCACCGGTGAGATCCTCTCGATCGACGAGATGATCGAGAGGTTCAACGCCATCGAGCTAGAGGATCTCGAGCGCGTCGCGCAGACCGTGCTCGGGTCGAACGCCTTCCGGGTGACGGTCGTCGGTCCGTTCGACGAGGACGCGTTCGACCGCTACGCAGCGTGATCAAGGTCGGTGTTCTCGGCGCCGGTGGCCGCATGGGCTCTGCGTCCTGCAGCGCGGTGGACGCGGTCGAAGACATGCAACTGGTCGCCCGCGTCACAGGTAGGGACGGGCTCAACGATCTGGTGACGGGTGGGGCCAGTGTGGCGATCGAGTTCACGACCCCAGACTCGGTGATGGACAACGTCAGGTTCCTCACCTCCAACGGGGTCCACGCGGTCGTGGGGACGACCGGTCTCGACGATGAGCGTCTGGCAACGATTGCATCGTGGGTCGGCGAGTCGGGCTCCAACGTCTTCGTGGCACCGAACTTCGCCCTGGGCGCGGTGCTGATGATGGTCTTCGCCGCCCGAGCGGCGGCCTATTACGACAACGCCGAGATCGTCGAGCGTCATCACGAGAAGAAACTCGACGCGCCTTCGGGCACGGCGCTCAGAACGGCCGAGCTGATAGCCGGGTCGCGCGCCGGCGGATCCGAAACCCCGGGAGAGAGTTACGGAGCATCACGCGGCGAGGCGCACCACGGCGTCAGGATCCACTCCCTCCGCCTGCCCGGATCGGTCGCCCACCAGGAGGTCATCTTTGGCGGGACCGGCGAGACGTTGTCGATCCGCCACGATTCGCTCGACCGCTCCGTGTTCATGCCTGGGGTCCTCATGGCGGTACGCAAGGTTCCCGACCTGCCGGGTCTCACGGTTGGACTGGAAAGACTGCTCGATCTGTGATTCGGACCTTGTGATCTGGTGCCTGTGATCCGGACCCTGTGCGCGGTCCTCGCCGTCGCGGCGATCACGTCGACCGCCTGCGTCGCCGATACCAACGTGACCGACACCGGCAAGGGCTTACCCGAGGTCACGGTCGAGTTCCCCGAGGAGGTATCCCCGGGCGATGTCGCGACCGCGACCTTCCGGATCACCAACCCGGGTCCCGAAGACATCGTCGGACTCGCCATCACCTTCGCCCGGGTCGGTAACGACACTCCGATCGTCGATGGGGGGGCCAAGAACCAGAATCCGGCGGTCGAAGGGGTGGACCCCGAGCCTCTGGGCGTGGACCTGGCCGGGGTCGTGTACCGGTTCCCCGGCCTCGAGGAGGGTGGGTCGACGAGCATCTCCTTCGATCTCAGGATCCCCCAGACCACGGGCGTTGTAGCGAACTCAGTGACTGTGGGAGCGGCCGAGGAGCAGGAGCGCCTGATCGGCATCCGGCTCGAAACGACGGTCGGGTGACCATCCGGGTCGGCCCGCCCGGCGGCGTCATACTGAGGGACAGACAGGACGTCGATGGAGGTGGTTCAGATGGGCTCTAAGGCCCGTTTCGGTGAGTTGATCACCGCCATGGTGACGCCGTTCGCATCGAACGGGTCCCTTGATCTCGAGGGAGCGCGCGGGCTCGCCCGCTACTTGGCCGATCACGGCTCGGACGGCATCGTCGTTTGTGGGACCACCGGCGAATCGCCGACGCTGTCCCATGACGAGAAGATGGCGCTGTTCGAGGCCGTCTTGGGCGCGGTGGGAGAGAGCGCGACCGTGATCGCGGGGACCGGTACCTACAACACTGCCGAGACGATCGAGTTGACCCGCGCCGCGGGCGAGCTTGGGGTCGACGCGTGTCTGATCGTGACCCCTTACTACTCGAAGCCCCCCCAGAACGGACTGCTCGCGCACTTCACCGCGGTGGCGGACGCGGCGGAGGTTCCGCTCCTCGTTTACGACATCCCCGGCAGGACGGGACGACGTATCGAGAGGCCCACGATGGTCGAGCTCGCGCGGCACGAACGGATCGCCGGCGTGAAGGATGCAGTCGGGGACGCGGGCGAGACGGCCAACCTGCGCGCCGATCTGGTCGGGGCGGGGCTCGAAGACTTCGAGATCTATTCGGGCGACGATCCCATGCTCCTTCCTCATCTCGCCGCCGGTGCCGTCGGGATCATCTCGGTTTGCTCGCATCTCGTTGGGCCCCAGATCAAGCAGATCCTGACCGCATGGCACGACGGTAAGAACGAGGAGGCCCAGCGCGTCTATACCGAGCTGCTCCCGTTGTTCTCCGTGATCATGAGCGTTACCGCCAGTCCCATCCCCGTGAAGCACGCTCTCGGGTTGATCGGTCAGCGCGTCGGGGAACCGAGGCTTCCGCTGGTTCCGGCGACCGACGAGGAATCACGGATCATCCGAGCGACCCTCGAGGGGGCAGGCCTGTTGTGAGCTCCGATGCCGTGAAGATCATCTTCCTGGGAGGAACCGGGGAGGTGGGCCGGAACATGCTCGCCGTCGAGTCCCTCGGCGAGATCCTCGTGATCGATTGCGGGTTGTCGTTCCCGACCGAGGAGATGCTCGGAGTCGACCTCGTCCTCCCGGACTTCTCGTACCTGAAGGAACGGCGGGAGCAGGTCCGCGGAGTCATCCTGACGCACGGCCACGAAGACCACGTCGGTGCGTTGTCGTGGTTCCTTCGCGAGATCGACGTCCCGGTGTACGGAACCTCCCTGACCCTCGGGATCGCGAGGCGGCGCCTCCAGGAGCACGGCGTCAGGTCGAACATGAACGAGGTGACGGCACCCGGCTCACAGCGGATCGGATCGTTCGACTGCCGCTTCGTGGCCATGTCGCACTCGATCCCCGATGCGATGTCGGTGATCCTCGATACCCCGGAGGGGCGCATCCTGTACACGGGGGACTTCAAGCTCGACGACAACCCGATCGACGGCCGGTACACCGACCTCGAGACCCTCGGACGCCTCGGTGCCGAAGGCGTCGACCTGCTTCTCGGTGACTCCACCAATGCCGAGCGACCAGGACGCACGCCGTCGGAGAGCATCGTGGGCGACGGCCTGCGCGACATCTTCAAAGGAGCCACCCGGAGGATCGTGCTGGCATGCTTCGCGTCCAACCTCCACCGGATCCAGCAGGTGGTCGAGATCGCCGAGGAGATGGGCAGGAAGGTGTCGTTCGTCGGCCGCTCGATGGTGGCCAACGTCGAGGTCGGCCGGGAGCTCGGATACCTCAAGGTGAGCGGTGACACGATCGTCGACATCGATTCTCTGGGGTCTTTCGCTCCCGAGGACACGGTCGTGGTGTGTACGGGATCTCAAGGTGAGCCACTCTCGGCCCTGTCGTTGATCGCGGCGGAGGAACACAAGAAGCTGAGGGTCGAGAAGAACGACGTCGTGATCCTCTCGGCCAGCCCCATCCCCGGGAACGAATCGGCGGTGCACCGTGTCCTGAACGGTCTCTACCGGGCTGGCGCAAACGTCTTCCACTCGGGGAACGCGACGGTTCACGTCTCCGGCCACGGAGCGTCCGAGGAACTGGCCGAGCTCATCAGGACGGTCAAGCCGGGCAACTTCGTACCGGTTCACGGCGAGTACAGGCACCTCGCCCTGCACTCGCAGATCGCGATGCGCAGTGGGGTGCCGGAGGACCGGATCAAGATCGTCGAGGACGGCGACGTCATCGAGCTCAAAGATGGGCGTATCAAGAGGGGCGACAAGGTTCGCCACGGGATGGTCTTCGTCGATGGGCTCGGCGTCGGAGACGTTGGCCCGGTCGTCCTGCGCGACCGCCAGGTCCTCGCCGGCGACGGCATCCTGATCTGCGTCGTGACGATCGACGCGCAGAACGGCGAGATCCTCGCCGGCCCGGACCTGATCTCCCGTGGGTTCGTCTACGAGGACGAGTCCCGGGACTTCCTCGAGGAGGCCGCCGACCGGGTCGCCGACGCCCTCGAGGAGCTCGAACGAGACCGGGTCACCGATTGGGCCACGATCAAGAAGAAGTGCCGCCGGACCCTCGGCGAGTACGTCTGGCACGAGACCCGGCGCCGCCCGATGATCATGCCGATCGTCATGGAGGTCTAGACCAACCCCGCGGAACACGTCCGGCGGAGCCAAGGTGTCTGGCCCTCCGTAGCTTCCCGCGCCTCGGCGTTTTCCGCTTGGCCCGCTAAGGCAGTAATCTGAGCACGTGAAGGTCGTGAAGGTCTTGCTGGCGGTGCTACTCGTCTTGTTGCTGCTCCTGGTTGTCCTTCCGATCGGGATGGGTCACATGGGTGATTGTCCGGCATGCACCGCCAAGGCCTCGTTCGCCCTCGGTATCTGCGCCGGGATCCTCTCGCTTCTCGCCCTGAGCGTGCTCCTTACCAGCACTCGGCTCCACCTGGCTCCTGAAGCTCGTTACCGGTTCCTTCTCACTCGATCTATCCACAGACCTCCTCGCTCGGTTTAGGCGTCTTAGCACGCCCATTTCAGGGCGCTACGTCTAATCCTAAGGAGGTCAGTTTGAGATCGGTAGCTACTTATCTACCCGCTCTGGCTTGCGGAGCGATGCTGCTGCTCGTCTGTGTCCCGATGCTGCTGGGCCGCAAACGCAACCAAGCAATTGATGACACTGCATCAAAGCAAGAGGTCGCGGAGCTGCGCGAGGAGATATCTCGTCTGAAGGCCGATCGGGCGCCTACGGACGGGAGCGAGGCGCCAGGTGGCTAAGACCCAGACTCCCCCCGCCACGCGCAAGACCCAACACAAGAGAAAGCCGGGACGCAAGAAGCCGCCGCCCCCCTGGTACGCGCGCTACAAGTGGCTGCCATGGGTCGTCGGCCTCGGCGCGGTCGCGATCGTGCTGTTCGCGCTACGACCCGGCGGATCTGGTGTCCCGGCTCCAGGCGTGGCCTTAGCCAACCCTGTCGTCGGGGGAGATCTTCACTCACTCGTTGTCGACCCGGGCGATCCCGACACCCTCTACATCGGGAGTCACCAAGGCGTTTCGGTCTCCACCGATGCCGGTAAGACGTGGGAGGTGGTCGAGAGCCTGGGCGGCGCGGACGCGATGGGATGGGCCTTCACCGGCGACGCCATCCTGGCTGGTGGACACCCTGGGCTCAGCGTCTCAACCGACGGCGGTAAGACGTTCGAGCAACGAAACGACGGATTGCCGTCGACCGATGTCCACGCGCTTGGAGCAGGTGACGAGGTCATCTACGCCGGACTCGCAGGGGTCGGGACGTTCGCGTCGACCGATGGCGGCCAGTCGTGGGAGGCGCGCAGCGAGGAGGTCGGGGGTGCGTTCATGGGCCGCATCGTGGTCGACCATGCAGACGACGACCATCTCGTCGCGCCCGACATGATGGGGGGCGCGATGGAGAGCAACGATGGAGGCCGTTCCTGGGAATCACTTGGCGGCGTCCAGGGCGCGATGTGGGTGAGCTGGGACGAGAACAACACCAACCGCATGATCGTCACGACCCAAGGATCTGGTGCGGTGAGCACTGACGGGGGCCAGTCGTGGGAGCCACTCGAGATCCCCCAGGGCGCGTCGATCGTCGAGTTCAGTCCCCACGACCCGGAGCTTCTGTTCGCCGCGGTGCTCGAAGCACCCGAAGCGTCGGTGTACGTGAGCCGTGACGGCGGGGACACTTGGGCCCGTCCGTGAGGAGGTAGGGGAGTTGCCTCTCGCGTTGGCTTTGGTGGCGGGGGCGCTGGCGAGCGTGAACCCGTGCGGGTTCCCGCTTCTGCCGGCGTTCCTGTCCTTCTACGTCGGAGCGGAGGAGGATGTTCTGCCGCGCGCTCCGGCGCGCGCTGCGCAGGGCCTCCTCGTGGGCCTTCTCGTCTCGGCCGGCTTCCTCGCGGTGTTTGCCGTCGTAGGCGTGCCCATCGCTTATGGGGTCACCCGGCTCACGAGCGCGATCCCGTGGGCGGGCTTCGCCATCGGGACATTGATGGTGGTCGCCGCGGTGGCGGGTCTGGCCGGACGTGCCGTCTATCTCAGCCCCCGGCGGCCACTGTCGGTACAGCGGCGAAGACGGGCGACAACGATGGTCTGGTTCGGTGCCGCGTATGCGGTCTGCTCACTCGGCTGCACTCTTCCTATCTTCGTAGCCCTCGTCGGTGCGTCGCTCGCCACCGCAAGCGTGGTCGAGGGGACGATCGTCTTCGGGGCATACGCCTTCGGTATGGCGACGATGTTGATGGCACTGTCGCTCGGCGCGGCGCTGGCTCGGGACGGCTTGGCTCGCCGGCTCAAAGGATTGCTGCCCCATATGCAACGCGTGGCGTCGGGATTGCTGTTGGTCGCGGGCGCGTACCTTACCTATTATTGGGCGCGCGTCATCTGGTCCCCGCCGCGAGCCCTGAGCAGCGACCCTCTAGTCGGGCTGATGACGCGCTTTGCAACCCTCGTCCAGAGGGCCGCGGGTTCGTCGGGGGGACGGGCGACGCTCCTCATCGCCGGAGGAGTGGTCGCTGCCGGGATCGCGCTCGCGATGTGGCAGTGGTCGGGCCGAGATCCCTCTGACTCGGTGGCGGAATGAGCGAGCGCATGGGAGCCTCACCAGGCGGCACGCGGCGGCGATCGAGGTCGTTGCGGATCTTGCTCGCCCTTCTTCCTGCGCTCGCGTTCATCGCGCTCCTATGGTTCGGCCTCGCGCGTTCCGGTCCGCAGGCCGTGTCAGGCGACCGCGCTCCCAGCTTCGAGCTAGCTCTCCTCGACGGTAGCGGCGTCCTCAGCGACGAAGATCTGAGAGGCAAGCCCGTCGTCATCAACTTCTGGGCGTCGTGGTGCATCCCGTGCCGCGAGGAAGCCCCGCTGCTGGAGAGGACCTGGCGCGCCTACCGGGACGAGGGCGTGATCTTCCTAGGTGTCAACATCAAAGACGCGGACAGTGATGCGAAGAAGTTCGTGGAAGAGTTTGACATCACGTATCCACAGGTGCGCGATCTCGATCAGAGTCTGACTAGGGACTTCGGTGTGAAGGGTCTCCCGGAGACGTTCTTCGTCGACCACCGCTGGACTTTCATCGGTGCTATCTCGGGCGCTCAAACTGGCGATCAGCAAGGAACCGTCATCTTGGGAGCGATCTCCGAAGACGAGCTCGTCACGAACGTCGAGATCCTCATCAGACGGATGAGCTCTGGAAGCGAGGAGGAGTAGTGGGACGGATCGTTTGGGCTGCTTTGTTGATGACTCTGGTCGCCAGCGCTTGTTCGGGTGTGCCCGATGCAGAGGATCAGGTACCGACGAGCAAAGGAGCCCCGACGCCTGGTCAGGAGGTTTTCCCCGTGGTCGCATCCTCCGAGATCGTCGTGGGCGACAACCGTCTCC
>JBKJZQ010000192.1:0-26297 GCA_046715095.1 Actinomycetota bacterium
GGAGTAGGTGCCGAGGCGCGTCGTGGTGGTGGTGCGATCGAGCCGGAAAACCCCACCGCTCGCTGCCGCGCGGGCATCGCCGAAGGCAACCTCGGTCGGCTCGCCGGCGGAGACCAGTACGCTGCCAGCTTGAGCGTCTACCTCACCATCATCGATGACCTCGACGCGAGCAGAGAGGCCGAGCGACACGGTCTGCCCCTCTCCGCCGAGCCTCAGCATCGCCGTGGCGTCTTTGGAGGTCGTGATGACGTCACCGGGCTCGAGATCGACCTCGTCGTCGACCTTGAGCGTCTCGTCGCCGCGCGCGACCGTGACCGCCCCTCCGTCGGAAGTGCGTTGGAGCTGCATGGCTCCTAGTGGATCGCTTCCCGCACCGGAGCAGGCGCCGGATATCAACGCCGCCACGAGGACGAGTTTGATTCTCTTCACTGCACCATCCCTGGTTGGGGGCGGGCGGACAATCGTCCTGGTATGGGGCCCGGTCACCGATTATCCCCTCTTTGACGTGCTTAGTGAAGTCTGCAGCTACCCCTCCTCGAGTTCGGGGAGCGTGATCGTGAACGTGCTGCCTTGCCCGGGTTCGCTCGCCACCTCGATCGTTCCTGAGTGCGCCTCCACGATCCGCCTGACGAACGCCAGGCCTAGTCCGAGACCTCCGTAGGTCCGGGTCGCGGAACCATCGATCTGATGGAAGTCGGAGAAGATCCGAGGAAGATCTTCGGAGGTGATACCGATGCCCTGGTCGCTCACTACGATCTCCACCACGCCGGGCCCTTCAGAACCGTTCGAGGCGACCCTTCTGGCCGAGACCGAGATGGCGCCTCCGCCCGGCGAGAACTTCACTGCGTTGTCGATCATCTCCTCGATGGTCCTCTTCAAGAGCCTCTCGTCTCCCACCACGGCGGGCAGCGACTCGGGTGCTTCGATGACGAACTCGTGCCCTGGGGAACGCTCCAGCCACGATTCTCCCAACCGTTCGATCAAGGCCCTTATGTCCACCGGCGTGCGCTTGGGGGCGAGACGTCCCGCCTCCATCGCAGAGAAGTCGACCAGCAGCTCGACGATGCGCTCCAGCCGCCCCGTCGATTCGAGGATCCCCTTGGAGAAGTGCTGAGTTCGCTCGTAGGAAAGCCCCTTACGACCCATCAACTCGGCGAAACCCTTGATGGGGGTCAGCGGCGTTCGCAGCTCGTGGGAGATGTTCGAGAGGAACTCCGACTTCATGCGCTCGAAATCGTGTTCCTGCGACATGTCCCTGATGACGGCAACCCCACCGGCGATCTTTCCATCCTCGCCGCGCAGCACCGCGCTCGTCACTGCAACAGGAACCGGAGAACCCGATGCGCGTGCCAGGAACACCCCACCGATCGACCCTTCGGTCAACTCGAAGATCGGGAGAGTGCTCGGCTCTCCCTGTCCATCGAGCACCTCGATGACCTCATCGACCGGTCGGCCGACGGCCTGCGACGACTTCACTCCGGTGAGCAACTCAGCTTCCGCATTGAAGGCCAGGATGCTCTTCTCATGATCGACGGCGACCAGGCCGTCGGCCATCGATTGGATGATCGCCTCGATGCGCGAACGAAGCCGACCTTCCTCGAGCGCGGCTGCTCTGAGATCTGTAGTCATCGACATCAGAGCGTCGGTCATCTCGTTGAAGGTGTCCCCCAGCCGTCCCACTTCGTCGCTGCCGCCGACGTCTGCTTTGGCGTCGAGGCGGCCCTCTCGTACCGCCATCGCGGTCTGGGTCAACCTTTGGATCGGACGGCTGATACGACGGCCGGATAGCCAGGCCAGTGCGAGGGCGATGAACCCGGTGCCCATCGCAACGAGGAAGAGCGTGCGTGTCACGTCTTCGCGCGTCTGCGCGATGACGCGGTCGGGAGACGACAGCGCCAGCGCGCCCACCGGCGTTTCATTGCTCGTGGTCAGCGGACCGAACGCGGTGAAGAAGGCGCCGTGCTCGAACGCCTGGCGCATCGACACCGTGTTCCCCGACTCGACCTGATCCTCGATCGCCGGCGTCACGAGCTCGGACATCACGTTCGCCGGAAGGGTGCCGGCCACCACGGTTCCGTTTCCGATCAGGGTTGCCCTGGCCGGTTTCACGAGGTTGGTGACGCGTTCGATCGTCAGGTAGTCGATCCACCGGCCCAGTAAAAGGATCCCCGCCGTCTTCGACGATCCGGGCGCCCTGATCTCGACCGCGGCAAGTGCCGCCAACGCGGTGGGATCGACGCGATCGATGCTGGATGACCGCGGAAAGGCAGGATCGATCACGTCGATCAATACGGGGGATCCCAAGAGACGTTGCACCTTCGAGTCTCCCAGCGGTTTCGGGCGTCGCGCCTCTCGTGGGTTCGCGACCGGCTCGGTACCGGCGACCCCCAGCAGGCGGCCCGACTTCGTCGTGATCAGCGCAACATCGAACTCTCCGAACAAGGTCCCCTCGGCGAGCTCACGAGCCAGCTGACCCATCCCGGACCCCGCCGCCACCACGGACCTCACTCCGGCGAGTCCGCCCACGAACTCCGTCTGCTCGAGGAGCTGCCCAGCGTCGCTCTCCACGCTCTGGATCTGATTGGTCACCTGAGACTCGAGCCTCGCCAGCTCCTCGTCTTGCACGTTGTCCGCAAGGACCCCCGTTAGCGTCCCCGAGAGCGCCAGAACGACGACCATCAACAGGCCGGTGAACGCGGCGACGAACCTCGTCCGGATGCTGACCCTCACGCCGGTCCACAACCACGCCACGAGGGCGACGTAACCGGCGAGCCTTGCCCCATGCGACACGTAGTTGAGCGGTTCGGTCACGCCCTGGCCGAAGCGCGCATCGGGAACGAACGCGGTAACGGCCTCGGAGACCCCTATGAGGAATGCGGCCAGGGCGAGCCGCCGCGTCGTCGCCCGCCCTTCCCGGGTGGCGACCATGAGGGACACGCCGGCCAGGAGTGCGGCCGCGCCGGCCGGGGCGAAGAGCATGGGTGCATCCGCGGTCACGAATGCGCTCGCCGCAGGAGCGCTTCTCGCCCCGCCCATCACTCCCAGGAGAACGAGTACCAGTCCTGCGGCGCGCACCAGCGCCCAGTCCGGATCTCCATCGAGAGGGACGAACGACGCGCCGTGAGCCACCTGGGCGACCGCAAGCGTCGCGAAGCCGAGCGCCGCCACGATCCGGTTCTCCGCCCGGCCGGGGATGAGCGAAAGGCGGGCCGGGATCAGAAGAGCCGCACCGGCCGTGACCAGGAATCCCACGAATTCGATCGTGAAGTGGAACGGTACGGCTAAGTAGCTCTCGAACATGCCACAAGTGTTGCACGGTGGGCGATCGAGATGCCTTGTTAGAGGTCCTCGAGGTACTCGAGAGCGTCGGCGAAGGTGGCCACGGAGACGACCTCGATGGCGTCACCCGCCGCAGCCCGGGCGTCTTCGAAATTGGCGCTCGGAGAGAGGAAGACCTCGGCTCCGTTGTCCTCGGCGGCCGCCACCTTCTGCTCGACCCCACCGATGGGGCCCACACCCCCGTCGCACGCGATCTCGCCGGTCCCGGCGATCTTCCGTCCGTCGGTGAGGTCGTCGGGAGTGAGGCGGTCGTAGAGAGCAAGGGTGAACATGAGCCCTGCGGACGGCCCTCCGATCCGGTCGGTATCGATGTCGACCGTCACGTCGCTCACGAACCGATAGTTGATGTCGCTCATCAATATCCCGATCAGCGGCTGCTTCTGGTTATCGGGATTGCTGATCGATCCGACGGTGAGCGCGACTCGCTCTCCGTCACGCCTAACCGTCACCTCGATCTCGTCACCCGGTTCATGGAGGTCGATCAGGCGGCCGACATCGCACGTCGTCCGAACGAATCGGCCGTCGACCTCGACGATGACGTCCCCCTCCAACAGGACGCCGGCAGCAGGGGTCCCCTCGACCGTTTGAGAAACGCGCGCTCCATCGCCTTCCGGATGCCCCAACCCCAGAGCCGTAAGCGCCACCTCTCGTGCATGCTGTTTGGACATCGCCATGTCCTCGCGAGCCTGCTCGAGGATCTCCTCGTAAGGTCTGCCGCCCGTGAACTGCTCCTTTGAGATCAGTGCCAAACCGGGATCGAAGATGCTCTGGAGGAACTCAGCGAACGTGACCTGGTCGTCGATCGACACGGTCGTGAGGTAGAGGGCCCCCTCTGAGGAATAGGACTCGGCCCCGGACACCTTGACGAGCCGGCCCACGTCTCTAACCGGCCCGGGTTCTTCGGCGTAGTACATCGGCAGCGGCACGAGGAAGGCAGCGGCCAGAAGTCCGGCGACCACGCAGCCGGTGAGTATCCAGCGCCAGAGCGAGGACCTCTTCGCGGGCTCTGGAGGTGGGTCGAGGAACTCCTGTTCGTCAACCATGAGAGGCGTAACTCTAGGCCCTCGCCGCCACTACAGACGAGGTCACGGCCTATCGTCCGGCTAGTGCGGCACTAGGCTAGTGCGGCACTAGTGGTCGAGAAAGATCGAGCGGAGGGCCTGGAACGACTCGAGGCATTTGCCCGCCCCCATCACGACGGACTCGAGAGGCTGATCGGTGATGTGGACGGGGACCTCGGCCTCCTGCGACAGCAGCATGTCGAAGCCTTTCAGCATGCTCCCGCCTCCGGTGAGCGTGATCCCGTTGGTGAGGACATCCTGCACGAGGTCGGGCGGCGAGGCACCGATGCAATCGATCACCGCCGCGAGGACCGCTTTCACCTGATCCGATATCGCCTCGCGGATCTCCTCGGACGTGATGTCGATCTTCTTCGGCATACCCGAAGCGAGGTCGCGGCCACGAAGTTCGGCGCGCTTCTCCTCTGCAAGAGGGAACGCCGATGCGATCGACATCTTGATCTTCTCGGCCGTACGTTCGCCGATCGCCATCGCGTACTCTTTGCGTACGTAGTTCGTGATCGCGGCGTCGAAGTCGAAGCCGCCGACCCGGATCGCTGAGTTGGTAACGATCCCACCCATCGAGACCAGCGCCACCTCACTCGTGCCGCCGCCGACATCGACGATCAGGGATCCCTGGGGCTCGTGGATCGGCAGGTTCGCGCCGATCGCCGCTGCGATCGGCTCCTCGATCAGGTAACAGGAACGCGCTCCCGCCGAGATGGTTGCTTCCTCAACCGCCCGCCGCTCAACGTCGGTGAGCGCACTCGTGACGCAGACGAGGACCTTCGGGCGCGCGAACCGGCTCACCCCTGCCTTCTGGAGGATCAGGCGGATCATCCGTTCGGTCACGTCAAAGTCGGTGATCGCGCCGTTCCGAAGTGGACGCACCGCGACGATGTAGCCGGGAGTGCGACCGATCATCTGCCACGCCTCCTCGCCCATCGCCAGAACCGCGCCGGTCTCACGATTGAGCGCGAGGACGGACGGTTCCGCGAAAAGGATGCCGTGCTGGCGTTGGTAAACGAGGGTGTTGGCAGTTCCGAGGTCGATCGCGAGGTCTCTCGCCACGTTCGGTTGCTCTATCCGAGCGAGCTGCGGCGAGCTGTGCGCCGCTCTTCGATGCGGCGCCTGGCCGCGTCCCGGCGCTCGGGATCGAGCTCACGCGCAACAGCCGTAGTTCCCGTCGCTCGGGCCCGCCTCTGGTCGAACCGGTTCATCGCCGGCGATGTCTCGACGTGGACCGGCGGCGAGATGGCCTCGAGGCTCGTACGGAAGCCCTCGACGGTCTGGAGCACGGATTGACGGCGACGCTGGGCGATCAACAGGAACGTGATGCCACCGGCACCCAGGAGCAGCAACAAGATCAGATAAGCCACGTAGATCTCCTCAATCGGTTCTGGTCTAGGCGGTCGGACCGGCGTGCCGGACCTGGCAGGCGGCGCCCGTTCGGGGGGCTCCGGTGGGCTCACCCCCATCTCGGGGGGCCCGATGCTTGCGTCGTGGAGGTTAGCAGAGCCCCGCCCCGCGGTCATCCGGCCCGTGCTGATACAGCACTAGGTGCGGGCTGGGGAGCGGTGGCGGCGGAGAGCCACCAGGCCGATCGTCGCTCCCAGGAGGCCGGCTCCGGCGGCCGCCCCCCGGGCCAGGTCGCCCTTCTTGAAGCGGGAGGTCCCGAGGCGCACGTAGTCCCGGTTGCGGTCGGCGACCTCGCGGAGGACCTCGCCACTGGAGCGCCGGCAAACGAAGCCTGCATCCTTCAGCTTGTCGACGGAGACGACCCACGGGTGCATGACGTAGTGCAGCATCCCCGCGGGCGCCTCGGCGAGACCCATCGACCAGAGGCGCTCGGCGAGCGTGAAGGCGGCGGGCTCGGCAAGCTCGACGTTCCGGCGCCCGATGATCCGCCGCGCCTCGTCCCACGAAAGCCATCCTTCGGGGGCCAGGTTGTAGGGGCCGTCGAGATCGTTTTCGAGCGCGAACGCGAGCGCCCGGGCGACGTCATCCTCGTGCACGAACTGGAAGGGCGGTCGGTATCCCCGAACCCCGAGGAGGACGGGAAGCTCGATCAGATGCGACCACGCGTTATCGACGTGCGGTCCGAACACGATCGCCGGACGGAAGACGGTCACCTTCACGTCCGGATACTCGTCGCGGAACTCTTTCACGACGTATTCGACCTCGAGCTTATGAGCGGGATAGGAGAAGTCGAGGTTCGCCCGTAACGGTGACGTCTCGGTGAGGGGAACATCGTTGTCGGGGTGTGCTCCGTAGGCCGTCGCAGACGACGTGTAGATGACCTTCCCGACCCCCGCCGCGCCGGCACAGCGGAACACGTTCTGCGAACCGTTGACGTTGATGTCGCGCATCTCCGTCTCGTCGCGGATCGGATCCATGACGAATGCAAGGTGAACGACGGTGTCCACGCCGTTCAGGCGTGCCCCCAGGGCCGGGCTCCGCACGTCGACCTCGTCGAACACGAACTTCTCGTGATCGAAGGACGGGGCCTTCACGTCGAAGCCGAGCACGCGCTCGACCGACTCGTCCATACAGAGATAACGGATGAGGCGGCCGGCGATAAACCCGGCCGCGCCGGTGACGGCAACCGTTCTCCCGTTACTTCCCGATGTGGTCATAGTGTTGGAGGGTACCGGAGACTCCTCGACGGTGAGGAACCCGCGGATAAAGACAGCGAGGAGCCGGAGACTCCTCGACGGTGAGGCACCCGCGGATAAAGACAGCGATCCTCTCGAGGATCGCGGAAAGGAAGGCGTGAGCCAGGATCCCTTTGGCGACATCCCTCTCTTCCGCGAGATCCAGCGCCTGCTGTCCTCCGGCGGAGGTCCGGTCAATTACGAGATCCTCGGTCAGATAGCGCGGTCGGTCGCCGTGGAGAGCGGCTTCGACCCGGCCCCCGATCCGGCGACCTCGAGATCATTTGCCGAAACCGTGCATTCCGCGGAGACCCTGCTGGCCGGCTACACGCGGCTCTCGCACGACGAGCCGAACCTGACCCTCACGATGACCCGCACGGAGTGGATCGAGGCCGCGACCAAGGGGTGGAGATGGCTCCTCGAACCGCTCGCCGAGAGGTTCACGGGGCAGATGTCCGAGGCGGGTCCCGAGGGATCCCGGGGCGGCATGGAGGCGGCGATGGGACAGATAGCGCCACTCCTGATGGGCATGCAAGGTGGCGCGCTGATCGGCCACCTGGCCCGGGAGGTGCTCGGCCGCTTCGATCTCCCGGTCCCCTACGACGACGACGGGAAGCTGTTCCTGGTGGTTGCCAACGCCGACCTGGTCGCCGGGGAATACGGCTTCGACAACGAGACGTTCTACCGGTGGATCGCCCTCCAGGAGACCGCCCGTGCGGTCGTGTCCGCGGGTGCCCCATGGCTTACGCGCTACTGGCGGAGCCTCCTCCTCGAAGTGGTCGAGTCACTCGAGATCGATGTGGCAGATCTCGAACGCCGGATGACCGAACTCCAGGCGGGAGGGATGGAGGCGATGCAAGAAGGCTTTGGGCCCGGCGGTGCTCTGCCCGTGGTTCCCACCGAGCGGCACCGGAAAGCCCTGGATCGCACCAACGCCTTCCTCGCCCTGTTCGAGGGCTACGCGCACCACGCGGTCGGGCAGGTGTCCGAGCAGGTGATCGGGGACACGACGATCATCGATGAAGGGATGTCGCGCAGGGGCCTGTCCCCCAGTGACGGCGAGACGATGCTTGCGAGCGTCCTCGGTCTGTCGCTCGATCGTAAGCTCGACGCGGCCGGCGAGACCTTCTGCGCGGCGGTGGTCCAGCTCGAGGGCATCGTGTCGCTCAACCGGGTGTGGGACGCCCCCGACAACCTCCCGGCACTTCCGGAGATCAAGGATCCGTTCGCCTGGATGGAACGGCTGGGCGCGAGCTAACGACTAGCGAGCACGCTGCCGGGAACCCACAGGATGCGGCGACCGTCTAATCAGCCATGAGGGAGAGATTGCTCGCCTTACTCGCGGTGGCAGTACTGGCCGGCGCATGCACGAATCAACCTGAGCAAGCTAGACCATCCGCCCCGTTGAGTGAGACTCCCAGTCCGCAGGCCGACATTCAAACGGAATCCCAGGTCTACGCAGCGGTCATCCGGCGTCTCGTCACTAAGGACCACACCTTCGGACGGGGGACATCGCCCTTTCGACACGTCTACGTCGTGGATGGCGCGATCCCAGATGCCGGGAACCCCGGAAAGGACACGCTTCGGGCTTCTTCCCAACCCTTCGCCGACGAACTCAAACAAGAGATCCTGAATCGTCTCAACGACCTACCGCCGGTGGAGTTCGTGCTCGACCCCGACGACGTTCGTATAGGTCAACAAGGCATGGGCGGAGTTAAGAACGGTGGCGTCATCATCACACTCGGTGTGATCGAACGAAAAGCGGCCAAGGTTCATGTGTCCAATCTGCTGTGGTGCTCAGGGCGCTGCGGGCAGTGGTTGACTTACGTGCTCGAGCCTCGTGGGAACGCATGGCAGATCACCGGTACCACCGGCCCAGGGGCAATCTCCTGACCTTCACGTTCCTTTAACTGATCGCCTTCTGCTTCTGGCTAGATGGGAAAGACCTCTGCTTCGACGTCTGCTCCGTCGATCCACAGGATCGCCATCGATTCGTATGGCGACGTGCGCTTCCAGGTGGGGCTTCCTGGATTCAAGAGAAGGAGCCCGTCCTCGTCCTCGTTCCAGGGGACGTGCGAATGGCCGAACACGACCACCCGGGCAACCGGGAACCGCTCCCGCATACGGCTTCTCCGTCCCGCCTTCGCGCCCGAATCGTGCAGCATCGCCACCCGCACGGCCCCCAGTTCCACGATGGTTTCCCCCGGTGCTCCCCAGTGAGCGATGTCCGTTCCGTCGCAGTTGCCCATCACCACCGTGACAGGGGCGAACAACTGCAGCTCGTCCAGTAGGGCGGGGTCGCAGACGTCACCGCCGTGCAGGATGTGATCGGCGGTCTCGATATACGGCCACGCTCCCTTGGGGAGCGGACGCGAGGCACCCATCGTGTGGGTATCTGACAGGACGACGACCTTCACTCCCCGAGGTTAATCGAGCAGGGCCATGCTCTCAGGCGTGCGCGTGTTCGCGGACCGTGCCGCAAACGACGCAGTTCGGATCCTTGCGGACCTTCACCTCGGCGAAGCGCGTCGACTGGGCATCGAAGGTCAGGAGGCGTCCGACGAGAGGCTCTCCGTATCCGATGATGAGCTTCAAGGCCTCGTTCGCCTGCAGGCAGCCCACGATCCCGGGCAATACGCCGAGGACGCCGGCTTCGCTGCACGACGGGGCGAGCTCGGGGGGCGGAGCTTCGGGGTAGAGGCAGCGGTAGCAGGGACCGTCTCCGGGGACGAAGGTCGAAACCATCCCTTCGAAGCGGAAGATCGAACCGTGAATCACCGGCTTGCCGAGCGGCACCGCGGCGTCGTTGACGATGTAACGCGTGTCGAAGTTGTCGGTTCCGTCGAGGATCACATCGTACTGCGCGATAAGGTCGCTAGCGTTAGAGGCGTCGAGCCGGAAGGCGTGGATCTCGACGTTGACGTCTGGGTTGATGCCCTTGATCGTCTGCTTGGCGGACTCCGCCTTCAGCACTCCGACCCGATCGGTCGAGTGGATCACCTGTCGCTGCAGGTTGCTCTCTTCAACGACGTCGGAATCGATGACGCCGATCGTGCCCACCCCCGCGGCCGCGAGGTACAGGAGCGCGGGAGAACCGAGGCCACCGGCACCGATCACGAGGACCTTGGAGTCGAGCAGCTTCAGCTGCCCCTTCTCGCCGACCTGGGGAAGGATGATGTGGCGCGCGTAACGATCGCGTTCGCTGGCATCCAGTATCCGGGGGATCTTGAAGTCGTAGCCGAGGTCCTTCCAGCGGCTGAACCCACCGCTCATCGAGGACACGTTCGCGTACCCAAGGTCCTTGAGGGTCTTGGCAGAGAAGACACTGCGCACACCCGAGGCGCAGTACACGACGACTTCGGTGCCCTTGTCCGGGACGACGTCTTCGACGCGGCTCTCGAAGTGGGCGCGCGATAGATGCGTCGCCCCCGGGACGATCCCATTCTGGACCTCGTCCAGCTCGCGTACGTCGAGGAGCCGAAGGTCGGCGCCGGACCCGAGGCGTGCGTGGACCTCTTCGGGGGTCGTTTCGTCGATCTCTTGCTTGACCTGCTTGAGCAGGTCCCTGAAGTTCGCCATGTTCCTACCTTACAATAGTTGTTAAATGCTTTCTACCCCGGCCCGGCCTGCCCGTACCAGCGCTTAGGTTGGGCTGATGAACGAACACTTCCCCCTCCAGAACGCGGGTGCCCGGCCCCCGTATTCCCCTCGCCGGTGAAAGCCGTGGTGTTCACCGGGGACGGTGTGGCCGTCGACGACGTTGCCGAGCCGGCCGTCCTCGAGCCAACCGACGCGGTCGTCGAGGTGTCGCTGAGCGCGATCTGCGGCTCGGATCTCCACCTCCTGGGCGGCAAGACCCCGGGGATGAGAGAGGGCGGCGTGATCGGGCACGAGTTCGTCGGCCATGTGGTCGCCGCGGGCGACCTCGCAACCGCCCACCCAGAGGGCATGAGGGTGCTGGGGTCGTTCTTGATCGTCTGCGGCACCTGCACGGCGTGCCGGAAACGTCGTTTCAACCACTGCGCGAACCGGCGCGCGCTGGGGCTCGGAACCTTGACCGGCGATCTCGAGGGTGCCCAGGCGGAGAAGGTCCGGGTGCCTCTCGCCGACGTGAACCTGAGGCCGCTGACCGGGCCGTTCGCGGAGATCCCCGACGAACCCGCCCTCTTCTGCGGTGACGTCCTCGCGACCGGCATGTATGCGGCGCACCTCGCCGAAGCAGGCGACGACGACATCGTCGCGGTTATCGGTGCGGGGCCAGTTGGGCTCCTGTGCGCCGCCGCGTCGCGGGCCCGAGGAGCGCGCGCCATCGTTCTGGATGCCGATCCGTCGAGGGTGACGTTCGCACGCGACCAGATGGATCTGGAGGCTCTCGACGTCTCGGAGGTCGATGCAGGCGAGGCCGTCAAGGAGGCGACCGGCGGAGCGATGGCCGATGCGACGATCGAAGCCGTGGGGCACGTGTCCGCGTTCCGTTCGGCGTTGAGGACGACCGCCGATGGGGGCCGGGTGGTGATCGTCGGGGTCTACGGATCCGAGCGTTACGAGTTACCGATGGGGATGGTCTGGATCCGGGGGCTCGACCTTCGCTTCTCGGGTATGGCCAACATCCAGGCGCACTGGACGGATGCTCTCCAGCAGGTAAGGACCGGAGCGATCGATCCGACCGCGACGGTCACCCACCGGATGGCGCTCGACGATGCGGTCGAGGGCTACCGGCTGTTCGCCGCGCGCGAAGCGATGAAGGTGACGCTCAAGCCGTGATGTTTGGCGTCCGGCCGAGGCCGCCCGCTTCTGAGCGGTTGCCGCGCGAGGGCGTGCGAGTCCCCGATAGTCGTTAGGGCTTCGACTTCTCTTTTTCGGCCACGATGTCGTCGGCCGACTTCCCGCAGCCGGGGCAGAACTTCGCGTCGCCGGAGACCTTCACCTCACAGAACGGACACGGCCCTTCGACCTCTTCTGGCTGGTAGCCCTCTTTGAGCCCGCTCTTGAACTCCTTGCCGGCCTGGCCCATCGACCGGGCGAGCTTCGGCAGGCGGGAGGCACCAAACAACAGCAGCAGCACCAATAGAACGATGATCAGCTCACCACCACCGGGCAGACTTCCCATTTTTCGATCCCTCCAAATCCCTCGTCATCAGGCGAGCGCCGGGATCACCTCGGACCCGAACAACTCGATGTCTTCCTCATCCGACAGCTGGAACGGAAGCGCTCCCAGCGTCACCACAACCTCTTCGACACCGTAGTCCTTCAGCTCGCCGAGCGAACCGACGACCTCGGACACGGTTCCGGCGATCCCTCGTTGCCGGAACCCCTTCCAGGATACTCCCGAGGACGCGGTAAACACCCCTTTTGGCGTGCGCTCCACGAGCCGCCCGTAGCGACGCTCGAGGTCCCGTTCGTCGCGACCGACCAGCACGTACGCCCCGACGCTGCGGGCCAGCGTCGCCGGATCCCGTCCCACCTCCTCGCACGCTTCCCGGGCATAGGCAACCCGCTCGAAGTACGCCTCGCTCGACCCGATCCACGAGAAGTTCCAGCCGTCGGCGGCCTTCGCGGCGGTGCGGATCAACAGGTCGCCCTTGCCTCCGATGAACACCGGGGGCCGGGGGTCCTGGTGGGGGCCCGGGCGGACGATCGCACCCTCGATCGTGTAGTGGTCGCCCTTGAAGGTGAGCTCCTCGCCGGCCAAGAGGCGCGTCACGATCTCGACCGCCTCGCCCAGACGCCGGATCCGCGTTCCTGCGCCGTCGAACGGGATCCCCGCCGCCCGGTACTCGGGTTCGTACCACCCTCCGCCCATACCGAGATCGAGCCGCCCCCCCGACAGACGATCGAGGGTCGCCGCCATCTTGGCCACGAGGGCAGGATTACGGAAATCGTTACAGAGCGCCAGGGAACCGATCCGGACCTTGCTCGTTGCTCCGGCCAGGGCGGTCATCAGTGTCCAGCACTCGAGCGCGCCCTGAGGGTCGCTGGGCCCCCCGTACTTGCTCCAGTCGAGGAACAGGTGATCGGAGACCCACACCGACGAGAACCCCGATGCCTCTGCCTTGAGAGCGACGTCCCTTACGCCGCTCCACGACCCGGGCTTACCCGCGAGAGAAGTGTCGTAGTGAGGGAGGGCGAGACCGAGTCGCATCCGGTCAGTCTAGAATCACTTACGTGAAGGTCTCAGACATCATGACTCCGGCAGCCTTGACCGATGCTCCCAACGACACGCTTGCGGACGCGTCGGCCAAGATGTGGCAGCAGCAGACGGGTTCGCTACTCGTGATGGACGGTGACCGGCTCGCCGGGATCGTCACCGAACGAGACCTCCTGAGGGTCATCGGCGAAGGCGGCGATCCCCATTCGGTGAAGCTCTCCGACGTGATGACCACAGACCCGGTCACGGTGCCGGCAGAGACCGACATCAAGGATGCTGCCGAGATCATGTTCGAGCGGTGGTTCCGTCATCTCCCGGTCGTCGATTCGAACGGGAAGGTCGTAGGCATCATCTCGCTGCGCGATCTGCTGTCGCTCGTCGCTCAAGGGATCCAGGATCCCGAAGCCCTCCAGAGCCTGACCGGCCACAAGTTGGTCCGAGACGCACGCATCGAACGCGTGCAACCCGGCGACCTCGACTGATCGAGGCACCTAGAGGCGCGGCAAGCAACCCCACTCGGATCGTTCGATCGACGCGTCTCCAAGCTCGATCTGCAGCGACGCCATGTTGAGCTCGTCGACCGCGTTGGGAGACTCCACGATCTTCATGAAGGCATCGACCACCTCGGGGTCATAGAGGCGTCCGCGGTTCCCGGTGATCTCCTCGAGCGCCTCGTCGACCGAACGGCTCTCCCTAAAGACCCTCGACGACGTGATCGCGTGGAAGCTATCGGCCACCCTGACGATGCGGGCCAGTCGCGGGATGCCGCCGCCTGAAAGGCCGTACGGGTACCCGGTCCCGTCGTAATTCTCGTGATGGTGAAGGACCGCGCCGACGACCTCTGGGTAGGGGCGGATCGGCCTGAGGATCCTGGCGCCGATCACCGGATGGGTCTTGAGGATGGCCCACTCCTCCGCAGTGGGTCTACCGAGCTTCAACAGCACGTGGTCCGGAACACCGACCTTGCCGATGTCGTGGAGAAGGCCGGCGCGAGGTACGCCTGGTCCTGCTCCACGAAGCCCATCACCTGCGCGGTGCGCTGCGAGAGAATTGCAACCGAGATCGAGTGACCTTTCACGCAGGGATCGCGCGCCTCGAGTGTCATCACGAGCGAATTGATGATCCGTGAGCGGAGACGATCGCTCTCGGACGCGAGCCTGAGCCCCTGATACGACTCCGAGAATCGGAAGACGCACTCGTGAAGAGCTTCGAGCAGATCCTCCTCACAGTCCGTCGAATCGGCATCGAGGAACGGCTTGACCGCGTGACGTCCTGCCAGCAACGCACGCTGGAGATCGTGTTCGAGGTCGAGACCGCGGGACGCTCGCCTGAGGACGAGACCGTCGATCACGACCTGCACATCCGTCCAGTCGCCCCGCTGGAATACCCTTACCAGGGCCCCGATCAGCGCATTCAGATGCCGGTGGAGGTCGGGAGACTGGACCCGGTCGGCCTCGCTGACGCTTGCCAGCCACGCGGTCGGCCTCCTGCAGCCACACTAAGGGAAATACGTACCAAAGCGCGAAAAAACGCAGACTAGATCTTGTACTTCTCCAGGAGTCGTCGGGCGATGACCTGCTTCTGGATCTCCGAGGTGCCTTCACCGATGAGGAAGAAGGGAGCGGCGCGGTAGAGGCGTTCGATAGTGAACTCCTTGGAGTAGCCGTAGCCGCCGTGGACCCGGAGCGCCGCCAGCGTGATGTCATGACAGGCCTCGGAAGCGAACAGCTTGGCCATGCCAGCCTCGAGATCGCTCCGCTCACCGGCGTCCTTCTTCGTCGATGCTTGCAACATCAGCAGACGAGCGGCTTCGAGCTTCGTAGCCATGTCCGCCAGGTGCATCTGGATCGCTTGGTGCTGGCAGATCGGCTTGCCGAACGCCTTGCGCTCCTGGCTGTACTTGATCGCCTCTTCGAACGCCCGGGTGGAAACGCCGACCGCCCGGGCCGCCACGTTCACTCGCCCGAGCTCCATCCCGTCGAGCACCTGTCCGAAACCCTTGCCCTCTTCGGTCCCGAGCAGTTGCGTCTGCGGACAGCGGTAGTCGTCGAACGTCATCTCGGTCGTTTCGACCCCTTTGTAGCCCATCTTCTCGATGTTCTTGCCGACGTCGAGACCCGGGGACGGCTTCGGCTCGCCGGGCGTCTTCTCGATGATGAGCAAGCTCATGCCCTTGCGCGGAGGATCGGCTTCGGTATCGGTCTTGACGAGGGTCATGACGATCCCGGAACGCAGGCCGTTCGTGAGCCACATCTTCTGGCCGTTCACGACGTACTCGTCCCCGTCCTTGACCGCCTTGGTGCGGATCGCCTGAACGTCGCTGCCGGCTTCAGGCTCGCTCATCGCGAGCGCACAGCGGATCTCGCCGGTCGCCATCTTCGGGAGGTACTGCTGCTTCTGCTCGTCGGTCCCGAACTTCCCGATCAGGTAGTTGGCCATGAAGTGGGTGTTGAGGACGCCTGAGAGGCTCATCCACCCGCGTGCCAGTTCGACCACGCACAGCGCGTAGGTCGTGAGGCTCTCGCCGATGCCGCCGTACTCCTCGGGGATGTTGAGCCCGAAGAGGCCCATTTCTTTCATCTGCTCGACGATCGCTTCGGGGTACTCGTCCTTGTGCTCCATGTCGTCGGCGACCGGGATGACGGCCTTCTCGACGAACTCGCGGACGGTCCCGACGATCTCCTTCTGGGTGTCGGTGAGCTCAAGCATTAGTGCACCTCCACGTAAATAAACCGCGCCACCAGAGCGCCCCTTACGCGGAGGCGCACTAGTTCCACTCAGCCTTGAAGTCGGCGTAGCGCTTCTGCTGCTTCATGCCCGCGGCTCGCCCACGTTCGGTGAACTGGATCGCCATCTTGCGCGACGCTTCGTCGATCATCTCGGTACCGAACATCACCGCGCCGGTGCGATCGACCTCGGTGGCTTCCTTGTACGCCTCGAGGAGCGCCTCAGCCTTGTCGTACTCGTCCTGGGTCGGGGTGAACACCTCGTTCAGGACGTCGACCTGACCGGGATGGAGAGCCCACTTGCCGTCGTAGCCGAGCGCCCTGGCCCGCATGGACATCTCGCGGAACCCGTCGAGGTCCTTGATCAAGAGATAGGGGCCGTCGATCGCCTGTAGCCCGGCATCCCGGGCGGCGACCAGGATCGTCTCCAGGACCCAGTGGAAATGGTCCCCCGGGTAACCGGGCATCGGAAGGCCCGCGGTGACCGTGGGGAGCCCGAGGGACGCCGACATGTCTGCCGGACCGAAGATCAGCGTCTCGGCGCGATCCGATGCGTGCGCGATCTCGTGAATGTTCTTGAGTCCGGTTGCAGTCTCGATCTGGATCTCGATCCCGATCCGCTTCTCGAGCCCAAGGGTGGTCTCGATCATCCGCAGCATATGGTCGACGAACTTGACCTCGTGCGCGTGCTGGACCTTGGGGATCATCAGACAGTCGAGCCGGTCGTGACCTCCCTCGACGATGGTCTTGATGTCGTCGGCAGCCCACCCCGTGTCGATCGAGTTGATCCGGACGACCACAGTCTTGTCGCCCCAGTTGTTGTTCTTCAGGGCGTCGACGATGTTGCCGCGCGCCTCTTCCTTGGCGAGCGGAGCAACGGAGTCCTCGAGGTCCAAGAAGACCTGGTCGGCGGGAAGTCCGGGCGCTTTGCCGAGCATCTTGGGACTGGAGCCCGGGACGGACAGGCAGGAACGGCGTGAGCGCATCTCTATTCTCCTCATTCTGGTCCTACTCGACGTAGCCGAGACCGCGGAGGTGATCCTCGATCTCTCCTTCTTCATCCTGGCTGAGCCCGGCGTCGCCCGCTTCGCTCGCGGGGGTACCGAGCGACTCATCGACGGTGAGCCCCACCCCTTCCCCGACCAGCGATCTCAGGACCTTGCCGTCTCTCCGAGTGGCCGACGCCACCCCGAGTGCGGCCATCGCGGTCGGTCCGAGGTCGATCAACTCGGCGGTCTCCTCGATCGGGCCAGGCGTCACCCCGGGTCCGGTCGCGACCACGACGCCTTCGAGCCGGTGATCGCCGGACAGCCAGTCGGCGGCCTCGACCATCGTGCGGGCGTGGGTCAACGAGTAGAAGGGGGCCGGAACCAAGAGGAGGTCGGGGGCGGTATCGAGGAACTTCCCGCTGAGCACTTCTTCCTTCCGGTAGATCTTGCCGATCGGGGCATCACCCGTCTCGGGGTCGCGGAAGGCACCGAGCGCGTCGGCGACCTCGTCCCGAAGTTTCTCGTAGTCCTTGGGATCGACGATCCCCCCCGGCTCACGGCCCTTGAGGTTGATCGATACGCCTTCGCCGGTGGAGACGACGCTCGTGTAGACGCGCGTGTTGGACCAGTTGATCGGCGACGCCGGGATCGAGATCTTGCCGTGGAGCTTGAAGATGTCGTAGAGGCGACGGGCGATGCGGCGGCCCGGCCCCCAGCGGATCAGGTCGAACGCGAACGACCCCTTGCCGAACTCGAGGTAGCCGAGATGCTTGAGGATCCGGTCCATCGTGCACGTTCGGGTACACGCCTGGTGACCGTGGTCCGACATGAACATGACGAGATCGTCGTCGGTGGTGCGCTTCAACAACTCGGCGAGGCCTGTGTCGAGCTGCTGGTAGACGCCCCTGACCTTGGCGGCGGTCTCGGTCTTGCTCATCTCGGCGTAGGCAGGGTGCTCGGGGTGGATGTACTCCATAAGGCAGTGCTGGATACGGTCGGTCGATACGTACACGAGAACCCCGAAATCCCACTCGGTTGTGTCGAGCAGGTATTCGAACGTCTTCTGCCGCTTGGTGGTGATCTCCGCACACTCTTTGATGAAGGCATCGGGGCGGTTGCGATAGGTGGTCCACGACATGCCGTTGATCGGGAACGGAGCCTCTGTGTCGAGTTCCTTCTGCAACTCGGTCGGATACGTGTACGAACGACTCGCAGGAAGCACTCCCCCGCCGATGACCTTTCCCTTCATCTCCGGGGTTGGAAAGGTCAGGGGGATGTTGAGCGCCAGAGAAGTCTTATCCGCCCTCGTAAAGTCCTCGAAGATCGTGGGAGCCTTGATCGAACGGTAGGTTATCGGCAGGCGCTTGGACACCCCCGGCTTGTGCTCGAGGATGTCGAATACTCCATGACCGGCCGGATTGAGGCCGGTCATGAACGAGGGCCACGCGCACCACGAATGTGAGGGAACGGTGGACAAGCAGTCACCGTATGCCCCACGCTGCATCAGGCTGGCAAGGTTGGGAAGCTCTCCTCTATCGAGCATCGGACGGAGGATCTTCCAGTCGACGCCGTCCCAGCCGATTATGAGGACTCTGTTGGGTTTCGACACGTGGGGAGGTTAGCAGGCCGATGCGCAAAGCCCTTGCAACGATCGCTCTGTCGAGCATCGTTCTGCTCGTCGTCGCGCCGTCGGCGTGGGCGAAGGACTTTACGCTTCCCGAGGCGTCCGTCGACGTCGTCGTCCAGAAGAACGGACGCGTCCGGGTAACGGAGCACATCACCTACGACTTCTCGGGTGACTTCGAAGGTGGGTACCGAGAGATCCCGCTCGCCGGCGGTAGCCGCATCGAGGACGTGTCCGTCTCCGAAGGGGGCCGTCCCTATTCACCCGGAGCCTCCGCCGAACTCGGAAGCTCGGGCGCCCCCGACACCTTCGGAGCCACGCCGACCGGCAACGGCGTCCGCATCGTGTGGCACTACCGGGCCACCGACGAGCGGCGGACCTTCGACATCTCCTACACGCTCGTAAACTTCCTCGTCGTTTACGACGATGTCGCCGATCTGAACCTGAAGGTGTGGGGCCCGGAATGGGACGTGACCCTGGATCAGCTCACCGCACAAAGCGATCTTCCGAGCCCTGCTCCGGGAGAGGTTCGGGTGTGGGGCCACGCGCGGCTCCTCGACGTCGGTGGAGCGGGAGCGACCGGGAGCAGTGGAGCGGGAGCGACCGCCCTCAAGCCGGGTGGCACCGGAGCAACGCTCCGCGCATCGAATGTCGCCCCCGGCAACTGGGTCGAGATGCGCCTGGTCTTCCCGTCGAGCGTCCTGAAGAGCTCGGAGGGAGCGATACGCGTCTCGGGCAACGGGCTCGATCTGATCCTGGCCGAAGAGAAGGGCTACGCGGACCTGGTGGAGGTGGATCAGGCGCGGAGGGAGCGGGACGAGGATCGCCTGCGATGGATCATCGACAACCTCCCCTGGCTCCTCCTTGCAGCGCTGGCGGTCGCGACGCTGCCCGCCCTCATCACCGGGTTCTTCATCTGGCGCAACTTCGGGAAGGAACCCACGGTCACCGGCGTTCCGGAACACATCTTCGAACCCCCCGGTGATGAGCCACCGGCGCTGGTGGCAGCCCTCATCGCGCCGATGAGCACGTCGGTCACCGGGGATGCGTTCGCCGCGACCCTCTTCGACATCATCCGCCGCGGGCACATCGATGCGGCGTGGACCTTGACCGAGAAGAGCACATGGGCGGGCTTGAAGAAGGACGACGTGAGCGACCTCGTCCTCACCATCAAGAAGAGCGAGGTGGAGCGGGAGCGACCGGGATCAGTGGACGAGATGCGACCTTTCGAGAAGGAGGTCTACGACGCGTTCGAATACGCGTCACAAGACGACGACCGGTTCCACCTCACCGAGATGAAAGACGAGATCAAGAAGAACCCGACCCACTTCCACAAGGTGTTCACGGACTTCAAGAAGAAGGTAGGTAACGACGTCCGTTCCCGCGGATGGTGGATCACCAAGGGTGCCGCGGCCACCGGATGGGCGGTTGCGATCGCGTGGCTGGTGACGATCGGGGCCGGGGTCATGGCCCGAGTCGCGTATCAGCCCGGTGGGACGCCGTGGGCAACGATCGCGTGGGCTGCGGTGGCTCTGGCTGCGGTGGGCAACGCCGTGCTGCTCACTGTCTTCATCGCCAACCGCAAGGGATGGGAGCGCCGCTCCCAGGAGGGGGCCGAGCAGGCCGCTCAGTGGAGCGCCTTCAAGAAGTTCCTCACGGACTTCGCCGGGATGCAGGAGGCGACCCCGGGCTCGATCGAGATCTGGGAGCAGTACCTCTGCTATGGGATCGCCTTCGGGGTCTCGGAACGGGTCCTCGAAGCCGCCCAACTTCACGCTCCTCCCGACCTAGCCGAGAAGAGCAGCGTCTACTGGATCGACCCACATGGGGGACTTGGGTCCGGCGGGTCGCTGTTCGCGGTTATGAACCTCAGCCACGCGATCCAATCGGCCGCGCCCCCGTCTTCGACCAGCAGCGGCGGAGGCGGTGGGTTCTCCGGAGGTGGGGGTGGCGGCGGCGGAGGTGGCGGCGGCGGCGCCTGGTAGGCCAGTCGCTGCATCAGGTGACACTAGTCCTGCTGGTCTTCCCGGCGGGCGTCGGCGAGACGGTAGGCCCTGAGCGCGAGTTGGAGCCTCAGCTTGTCCTCGGGATCTCTGAGCGACCATCCGGTCAGCCTCTCGACCTGCTTGAGGCGGTAGCTGACCGTATGGGGATGGGCGAACAACGATTCGCCGGCGAGCTTCACGCTGCCGTCGGAATCGAAGTACGCCTCGATCGTCTTCACCAGCTCCCCTTTGCGGCGCTGGTCGTACTCGATCAAGGGGCCGAGGGACTGTTCGATGAAGCGCGCCGCCAGCGACGGATCGCTCCTCAGAAAGTGATACAGGAGGAGGTCGTCGAACCGGAAGATCGGGCCCGCCATCCCGAGCGCCAGCCCCACCTCGAGGGCCTCTCGAGCTTCGATGTAAGCGCGCCGGATCCCCTCCAGGCCCAGTGCGGGTCCCCCCATCCCGAAGCGCCAGCCGAACCCCAGTTCCGCGATCAGCTTCTCCGTGACCATGAGCGGATCGGACACCTTGTCGGAGGGCAGTAACGCGATCGTGTGTGCGCCCTTCTGGAGAACGATGGCATCGGGTGCGGCATCGGTCGATGCCCCTGCCGCGGCGGCAGACACGGCCGACTCGTTCCTCCCGTCTCGTTCCGGGCCCAATCCCACCATCGCCACATAGGTCAGGGAGAGGTCATATCCGAAGGAGTGAGCCCGGCGAAGGATGTCCTCGGGTGATGCGTCGGTTCCATAGAGAAGATCCGCGAGGAACTCGCGGCGCGCTCCCTCTTGCTCGCGGACGATCGAGCGCTGAGCCCGCGCGTAGGCATCGGCGACCGCAGCGGATATCTGATCCGTGTAACGGAAGATCGCCTCCGCAAGCTCGATCGTGGCCTCGAGCGCATCGCCCTCGTAGGCGCGGGCCTCTTGCGCGAGAACATCCCAGCACACGCGCGACACCGAGCGGTACGCCGACAGGACGTCATCGAGAGGGATCCCTGCTTCGGCACGCCTCGCCCCGATGTTCTCGATCAACTGCAGTTCCTCGGGCCTTACCTCGCGCTCCTCGGAGAGGACCATCGCCAGGACCTCAACGTTCGTACGAACGGCGTCCTTGACCTCGTCCATCAGGGCCTCGCCGCCGCGCCCATAGGACGGCACCGCGGTAGCGATGGTGCTGGCACATAGCTCGACCACCTCGTCCAACCTGGAGAGGAATGCATCGATGATCGGGCGAACGCCCTCTACTCGGGTCATGTGGACTCGGAGATTCTCTGGAACGCCCGCTCGAGGGCCAGCCGGGCAAGATCGGCCATCTCTTCGTTCAAGGGCATCCCCTCATCGGCGAGCGCCTCGGCCGGATCGAGCGCCGCCACGAGCGCAGTGGCACCCGTCTCTTGAACGACCACGTTGCAGGGCGTGTGCGCCGCGACCTGAACACCATCGGGAAGTTGTTGGATCTCCGGAGCGCTCCACGCTCCCATGAAGAGATACTGGCGCTCGTCACCCGCCTCCGGTCCGAGCATCCCTCCGACGTGCATCTCGGTCAGGATCGAGAATCCCTCGCCTCGGAGCGCGAGCCGGGCGCGGATGACCGCCTCGTCATAACCCTCGGGAACGTCGACTGTGTAGCCGTAGTCGGTCATCTCCCATACGGTAACCCCTCGATGACTCTCCTATCGATTCCGAACGTATCCGAAGGCGCTCGCCCGGAGGTCGTAGATGGCCTCGCCGAACGGGTCCGCGCGACGGCCGGACGGGTGCTCGACATCCACAAGGATGCGGTCCACAACCGAAGCGTTCTGACGTGTACGGCAGACCCCGAGGGGTTGATCGATTCGATGACGACGCTCGCTATCGAAGCCGCGCTCGTCATCAAACTCTCGGATCATCGCGGGGTGCATCCGACCCTTGGTGCGCTGGACGTCTGTCCGGTGGTCCCCCACGGCGAGTCGATCGAGACCGCGATCGACGTTGCCGGGGCCCTTGCCGACTCGATCGGAAACGCCGGTCTTCCCGTCTACCTCTACGGCGAGGCCGCCGAGCGGGCTGCGACCAGGGAGCTGCCCGACATCCGCCGGGGCGGCATCCGGGGACTGATCGAGAGGTCCCGGAGCGGCCTCCCGCCCGACCGTGGCCCCGGGGTGATCGACCCGGCGCGGGGGGTCGTATGCGTAGGGGCCCGCGGACCGCTCATCGCTTTCAACGTGTGGCTGGCGGCCGACGTCTCCACCGCCCGAGCGATCGCGAGGCAGATACGGACCGCCTCCGGAGGTCCGCCGGGGATCCGGGCCCTCGGCCTCCGGATGGACGAAGGAAGCTCACAGGTCTCGATGAACCTCACCCGGCCGGACCGGACGGGGATCGACGACGCGTTCGCGCTCGTTGAACGGGCCGCCCAAGCGCGAGGAGCTTCCGTGCAGGCGACCGAGATCGTGGGGCTGGTCGAGGAGATCTATCTCCCGAACCCGGACGCGACGGCGGCCCGGTTGCTTATCGAACCGGGCCGCACGGTCGAGTCTCTTCTTACCTGATCACCTACGGCGGGTGGTCTTCTTCCTCGTGGCCTTCTTGCGGGCCGGCTTCCTGCGGGCCGTCGTCTTCTTGCGACCGGTGGCCTTCTTACGCGCCGCCGGCTTCCTGCGGGCCGTGCTCTTCTTGCGGCCGGTGGCCTTCTTGCGCGCCGCCGGCTTCCTGCGGGCCGTGCTCTTCCGGGCGCTCGCTTTCTTCCTGCCCGTCGTCTTCTTTGCTGCCAACCCCAGCACCTCCCTGTCTTGCGACCAACGAGATCGACTGCGATCCCGTCTTTCCCCTACCTCGTTGCACGCTCTTCGCATGCACAGGATCCGCCGCTATATGCGGGCGGTTCCCAAGTACTTCACCAATCACTTCGAACCGCAAACAGCTTCTATCGAACATCTTCTGTGCCACTTCCTGCTGCGAAACATCAGCAGCGCGACTCCGATCGTGCGCGCTCTAGGTGTAATTACGCACGATTATTGGGCAAGGTGCAAGCATTGATTTGAAAAATCACGCACTCGCGCCATGAAATGTGGTAGGGACCCGCGTTGCGGGACGGCTATTAGGAGGCGGTGCGGAGGCGACGCATCGCGCGCTCGCGACGCAGACGGCGACGTTCGCGCTCGGAAGTCCCACCCCAGATGCCGAACTGTTCCTTGTTGTTCAACGCGTACTCGAGGCACTCTTCGCGCACCTTGCACTGACTGCAAACCGAACGCGCGGCCTTCGAGCTTCCACCGCGCTCGGGAAAGAAGATCTCGGGCTCAACCTCGTGGCAGCGAGCTCGCTCTTGCCAATCGAGGGGTTGTAGCAGTTTGGTCGTGATCCGTTGCATGTCCCCCGGCCTTCCTGTCCGCTGCTCCCCTGCTCCCCGTTCCGGAGACTTTCTTCCGCGGCGCCCGGGTGATGCGTGTTCTCCCCTGTACCCGGGACGCCCGGAATAACAATGTTGTAATTCTAAGCTTGATATTCCGAGCGGCGCAAGGGGTCTGACCTGCGTCTTCGCGTGAAGGGGGAGCTAACGGCTCAGGATCTCGTTCGCCAGCGCAACGATCGTGCCCGCCTCGACGGGCTTCACGAGGAACGCATCGGCCCCCGCCTGCCCTGCCAGCCACGCGTCCTGCTCGCGTTCGAGAAGGATCAGAACGGGAACCGATCGGAGACGTTCCGACGCGCCCATGTCGTGGCTCAGAGCGAATCCGCCGGCGGAGCCCGTCTGGAGATCGACCACCACCATCGATGGGACATCTTCCTGCATCGCGGCCCACGCATCGCGCGCTTCGCGCGCCAGAACCACCTCTACATCGGTGGAGAAAGCCCATCTGAGTTCGTCGCGGACGTCCTCGTTGTCGGTGACCACCAGCACACGGGCCGCCTTCTCGGGCGCGCTGGAGGAAGCCACCTGGTCAGCTGGCAGCCTTGCGTTCGTGAGCTCGAACCTGTTCGGCGATGTTCTCGACAACTCCATCGACGTCGATCTCGAAGCCCGTTTCCATCCCCTGGAGCCGTCCAAGTGCTGAGACGAACCTTCGTCCGGCATCCTCGGCATCGTTCACGGCCTCGTCCAGAACGGTCGTGTAGTGACGGCCGAACCTCGTTCCACAGAAAGGACAGCGTCCCGGGTCGTCCGACTCCGGTCCTATCTGCTCCAGGAGAAACGTCCTGTGGCAGGTCCCACACGTTGCCTCGATGCTCATCGGTCCACCTCTCGTGCCACTTCTTGTGATCCGGGTGTTGCTGATGATAGACGGTGCGCGGGACGCAGGGCGGTGACGAACGCCACGGCGAAGGCTGCGATGGACGCGGACAGCCATGGGAGGCGGACCACGAGAGGTTCACCGGCGATATTGCCCACGAGGTCGATCCAGGAGGCGGGGCCGGTGGGGAGCACCCAGTGATAGACGAGGAACCCGGCGACCCAGGGGACGATGGCTGCGAGCCGGACCCCTCCGGTGTACCAGTAGCTCCCTCCCGCGACATCGAGCTGAGCGGCATCGATCCGCCCCCTGCGATTGATGAAGTGGTCGGCCGCGAGGATCCCGAACAGAGGGACGAAAACGGATCCGATCAGGAACAAGAAGATCTCGTACCGCTCCATCGTGAGCCAGGCCGCGAGGACCACCGAGATCCCGGAGATGCCGAAGATGAGGTACTTCAGCGGCACGTTCGGGACCACGTTCTTGAGGCTGAGCGACGCCGAGTAGATGTCCGCGAAGGCCTCGTCGGTCTCGCCCACCATCAACGCCACGAGGAACATGATCCCGGCGATGGATCCACCGACCACCGCGAGGATCGCAGTGGCGATACCGGCTGGACTCGGTACGGCTCCGGTTCCCAGCACGAGCATGGCTCCGAGGCCATAGAGCCAGATGTTGGCCACGAGGTAGCCCCAGAAGGTCCCAAAGAAGGCAGACCTCGTCTTCCTCCCGAACCGGGTGTAGTCGGCGACCAGCGGAAGCCACGAGATGGGCATCGCGATGACGAGGTCGAGGGCGGGGCCGAAGGCCAGGCTCCCGTCTCCGGGGGCCCGCAGGGCTTCCCCGATGCCGTCAAGCGTCACGGCGAGGACGGTGACCGCGATCACGATCCCACCTATCACCCAGGCCCCGAACCTCTTCATCCACACACGCGCTACATCCACCGGACCCCACAGCGCGAGGCCGGTGCACAGCACGGTGACGACGCCGAGCCAGAGCCACCTCGCCGAGAACCCGAAGATCTCTCTCGAGACGATGTCGGCGACGAGCGACATCGCCCAGAGCTCGACCGCGGTCCATCCGATCAGCTGCAGAGCGTTGAGCGCGGAGGGGAACCACGAGCCCCGGATGCCCAACACGGGCCGGAACAGCACCATCGTCGTCACCCCGTGGCTGGCCCCCGCCGCGCCGGCCAGCGCAAGGAGTGCCACTCCGATCACGGAACCGATCACGATCGCCGCCATCGCCCCGCCGAAACCCAGGCCGGGTACCAGGAAACCTCCTGTAACCAGCACCAGAAGGCCGACCCCGAGGTCCCCCCAGAGGATCGCCAGGTCGAAACCCGACAGCGTCCTGCGTGATGGCGGAACCGGGCTGACGCCCCATCCAGAAACGTCTTCGGTGTGCCCGAGGACATCGTTCATACGGCCTCCCTACGCAGGTCCTAACCCGACAGGTTCATGGGGTCGCCTTCTCGGTGTCTTCGCAGGAACATCGCTCCGCCCGTCCCTGCGAAAACACCTCGATCAGCCTCTCAGCCCCCACTCTTCGGAGG
>JBKJZQ010000193.1:0-4684 GCA_046715095.1 Actinomycetota bacterium
CACTGGAGAACGGGGGGCGGATGGATGACCAATCACAAGATCGCGGTGGCAGTGGTCCACGGGGTCGGCAGTCAGAAGGCGACGTTCGCGAAGGCGTTCACCGCCCGGCTCAAGGCCAGGTTCGCCGACGAACTCGCGGGAGCGGTCCCCAACCCGGAGAGACAGCTACAGGTGCGGGGGGTCTATTGGGGTGATGTCCTCTCCGATCAGGAGGACAAGCTTCAGGCAAGGTTCGAGCACGTTCCCCTGGATTGGGACGAATCCCGCAACGTGATGATCGACCTAGGTGGCGACGCGCTCGCCTACCAGTTGAATCGCCAGAGCTCACTCGGGGACCCGCCGGGGACCTACGAGCAGATCCATATGAAGTTCGCAGGGACGCTGCGCGCCCTGGTCAAAGACACAGGCGATGACGCGCCGCTGTGCATCGTCGGTCACAGTTTGGGCACCATCATCGCCAGCAACTACCTGTGGGATCTTCAACACGGAGGCATCTCCGAAGCGGTTAGGTCGATGATGGATGGCAATCCCCTGGAAAAAGGAGAGACCCTCACGTCTCTGTACACGATGGGAAGCCCACTCGCGGTGTGGAGCCTGCGATTCAAGGATTTCGGCGTGCCGATAACCTTTCCGCCGGCCGACCTCATCGAGCCCTACGGCAGCGCTCCTGCGGAGTGGGTCAACCTCTACGACCAGGATGACATCATCGCCTATCCCTTGAAGTGCCTAAATGCAGCCTACGAGCACAACGTCACCGAGGATGTCGCAGTCAACGTTGGAAGCGTGCTGACGATGTGGAACCCCGCTGCTCATGTCGGCTACTGGACCGACGGCGGGGTTATCCGACGCATAAGCGCGGGGTTGGCGCGGGTCTGGCGCTCGATCAACGAGCCACGCCCCAAGCCCGGCCGAGATCCTCCACCTTAGCCATTCAGAGGTTCGGTCCGGTCTGCGGCGTGGACTCCGCGAGGGTCTCGATCGTCCTGCGACGGTCGATCGCGTACGAGGAGCGTGACTCCCGCTTGGCGAAGTTCTTCATCTCTGCTGCGATCTCGGCCGCTTCGAAGTGGCTGTAGATCGGGCGCATCGAGTTCGATGCGATGCCTACGGAAACCGTCTGCATGGGAACTTGGGACATCTGGTTGCGCCGATCGATCGTCTCGATGTAGCCCCGCTCTGCGTCCTCCGGATCGTAGAGACCCTTCACCTGACGATCCCAGATCCTGATGATCTCCCCCGCGGTTTCTTCGGAGCGGCTCGGATCCACGATGGCCACGAAGTCGTCGCCTCCGATGTGTCCGACGAACGCTTCCGGTCCCCCATGCGACCCGACGGCCGCAACCGCGCACTTGGCCAGCAGCTTGATGGCCTCGTCACCTCTGAGGAATCCATAGAAGTCGTTGAAGGCCTTGAAGTTGTCGAGATCGATGTACATGAGAGCGAACGGAGCCCCGCTCTCAACTCGGTTCGAGACCTCTTCCTGGACCTGCACGTTGCCCGGAAGCTGGGTAAGTGGGTTGAGGTCCCGCATCTCCTTCGATCGTCGCAGAGCGGATTTGACGCGTGCGATGAGCTCGATCGGGTCGAAGGGCTTGATCATGTAGTCGTCGGCCCCTGCCGTCAGACCCACGACCTTGTCTGCCGACAGCGATTTCGCGGTCAGCATGATCACAGAGATGTGCTTCGTCCGGGAATCGCTCCGGAGCCTCTGACAGACTTCGAACCCGTCGATCTTCGGCATCATGACGTCAAGGAGGACCAGATCGGGGGTCATGTCGAAGGCGCGCTGCAGAACCTGCTCTCCATCCAATGCCGTAGCAACGTCGAACCCCTCGAGCCTGAGGTTCACCTCGACAAACCTGACGATGTCCTCATCGTCATCCGCCACCAGCACTAGTTCGCGGCTGTCATCCTTCACCTGTCACTGAGCTCCTAACTCGTCTAACCTCGACCTCAATCGGGCTGCGGCCGCGGGTGGGTCGATGCCGTCGAAGATCGCAGAACCAGCCACCACTATCTGCGCCCCGGCTGCGACCGTCCGGTCCACCGTCTCCAGATTCATGCCTCCATCCACCTCTATGTCGGCATCCGCGCCCGTTTCCTGCAACATCTCACGGGCCCGCTCGATCTTGGGCAGAACCTCGGGGATGAACCTCTGGCCCCCGAAACCGGGCCGAACCGTCATCATTAGGATGACGTCCACCTCGGTTAGCAACCCCCTCAAGGGCTCGAGCTCGACGTCCGGGTGAACGGCGAGGCCCGGCCCCACGCCGAGAGACCGTATCTGCTCGATCATCCGGGCGGGATCAGGCACCGTCTCCGGGTGGAAACAGATCCTGGTAGCCCCGGCCGCGGCGAACATCTCCGCGAAGCCCCCCGGGTCGGTGATCATCAGGTGGACGTTTAGGGGGTGGTCGACCGCGCGACGAACCGCCTCGACCGTGGAGGGCCCGAACGTGAGGTTGGGAACGTAGTGGCCGTCCATGACGTCGAGATGGAACCAGTCGACGTGATCGGCGACGCTCGCGACCTCGTCGCTCATCCGGCCGAAATCGGCGGTGAGGATGGACGGCGACAGCTGGAGGCGCTTCACTCGAAGGTCTCCCCCGCGGCCGGCCGCATGCCCCTCTTCATCTCGCTCCCATCCATCCTTTTCTTCCCCGCCGGTTGAAGCTCGTCGAGCCGGAGCATCCCATCACCGGTACGAACGACCAGCTCGTCCCCCCCGAGGATCGTTCCGGGGATCTCTGAGTTCAGATCGGTAGCGCCGTCGACGAACGAGACTACGTGCAACTTCACCCGCTCCCCTCGGAAGGTGGTCCACGCGCCGGGGGCCGGGTTGAGTCCCCTCACCAGGCTCCGTATCTCCTGCGCGGGGCGGCCCCAATCGACGCGGGCCTCGTCCGAGGTAATCTTCGGAGCGTAGGTCGCGCGGTCGTCATCCTGGGGGACCGGCTCGAGCTCGCCCGATACGTACGAGGCAAGCGTCTCGACCACCAACGGACCGCCGATCGCGGCCAGCCGCTCGCCGAGCTCGCCGGCAGTCTCCGCCTCCTCGACCTCGGTGCGGGCGACCGTGAGGACGGGGCCCTCGTCCATCCCCTCGGTCAAAACCATGATCGAAACTCCGGTCTCGGCCACGTCGTCCATCACCGCGCGCTGAACGGGGGCCGCCCCCCGGTACTCGGGCAACAGCGAGAAATGGACGTTGACGAACCCATATGGAACGGCGTCCAAGAGGTCCTTGGGGAGGATGCTTCCGTAAGCCACGACGACCGCGACGTCCGGCGCGATCTCGAGCACGCGACCCAGCAACTCGGGAGAGCGCGCCCTCTCCGGCTGGAGGATCTCGATCCCGGCGGCCTCTGCCCTGACCTTGACCGGTGACGGCCGGGGCTCCATCCCGCGTCCGGAGGGGCGGTCGGGATTGGTTATCACCGCGGCGACCTCGACGCCGGCCCCGAGCAGGGCATCGAGGCTGGGAACGGCCCATGCGGGCGTTCCGAAGAAGAGGGCCCTCAGAGCCTCTCCTCGGGAGAAAGGCTGGGCGAAGGAACGGTCAGGCCGAGGGCCTGGTCGCGAAGCGCTCTCAGAGCTTCCTTCCGCATATCCCCAGGCAGGTGGTCGATGAACAGAACGCCATCGATGTGATCGAACTCATGCTGGAAGACCACCGCGAGAAGACCGCCGGCATCGATCTCGACGGCCTCGCCGTTCTCGTCGACGCCCCGTATCGTTACCGAGACGGCCCTCTCCACCGGATACTGCAACCCGGGGAGGGAGAGACAGCCCTCGATATCGGTTTCAGTTTCCTTGGAGCGCACGGTCAGCTCGGGATTGATGATCGCCCCAACGGTCTCGTCGACTGCGTACACGAAGATCCTCTCGAGAACGCCCACCTGGGGCGCCGCGAGTCCGATCCCCGGGGCCTCACGCATGGTCTCGATCATGTTCGCGATCAGTGTCTTGTGGAGGTCGGTGATCTCCCCGACCTCTCGAGCGCGTTGTCTGAGGATCGGGTCTCCGAACATCCGGATACCTAGGACAGCCATGGAAACATTCTAAGGCCGACGCCTCTGGCCGGGGCCTCCCGAGGACGTGGCCCTGGAAGACACAGAAAGCGTTCCTCTCGAGGAACGCGCAACTACCGTGGATCGACGTCGATGCGGAGCCTGGTGCTCGCCGGGATCGACTCGGCCACCGGACGGAGGGCGTCGGCGACCGTCATCGCGTCCCTCGACTTGATCAGCACCTCGCGTGTGTCGTCGCCGAAGTCGGAGAGGGGAACCGGGATCGGACCGAGAACCACCGCCCCGGTGCCCGCGGCGATGGTGGCGATCTCTTCGATGACCTCCTCGGTCCGCGAACCGGAGACCGTTACCTTCACCAGTTCCGAGAACGGTGGGTACTTGAGGTCCCGCCGCTGTTCGATCTCGCGGGTCACGAAGAAACCGTGGTCGCCACGAACCACTGCCTGCACAGCATGATGGGACGGCTCCCCCGTCTGTACGACCAGCCGGCCGCCGCGTCCGGCCCATTCGGACATCTCGGCAAGGACCCTGTAAGCCCGCTCCGCGGCACGGAAATCCGGCCGCCGGATCAGGGAGTCGACGCTCAGGACGCCGACGAGAGACACCTCGGGCCGCAGAACCTCCTTGGCCCCGATCCACGTCGTCAGGTAGAT
>JBKJZQ010000194.1:0-3896 GCA_046715095.1 Actinomycetota bacterium
GTCCTCAGTTGTTGAAACAAGCCCTTGATCGAACGGCGGTTCGAGTAGAAGTCCTCGAGTTCGAAAGAGGAGCGCTCCTTGAGGTCGGCGCCGACGCAGAACGCCTTGTCTCCCTCGGCCCTCAAGATCATGACCCAGATGTCGGGACGAGAGCCGACCTCGCGGAAGGCTTCGGTCAGCTCGTCGGCGAGTGCGCCGGAGAGTGCGTTGAGCGCCTCGGGGCGGGTGATCGAGACGATCCCGACCTGATCTTCGGTGTCCAACCTCACGAGTGCCATGACCTAGAGAGTATCCGGCGTTTCCTACATCTAGAAGGGGACCTGCTGGGCAAGGAGTCCGCTCCCCCGCGACCGCCCCGCCACCGTTCGGCAGAACTCGACCGCATCGAGCCGAAGCTCCTCTCCGTCCTCGCCTTGGGCGTACCAGCCGCCCGCCGGACCGTCGAGGATCAACCGGAAGGGATTGCCGTGGAGCATCGCCCACTCCTTCACGACGCCGGCGATCAGTCGCCCGTCGTGCTCCCGGGTCAGGACCATGTCGCGGCCGGTCGCCCGGGTGAGATCGACGCGGTGCATCCACACGTCCCGGGTGAAGATCGTGTCGTTGAGGTAGCCGAGACTCTCGCGGCGATCGATCGGCGTCTCGAACCTGTAGGGGATCCCTCGGACGGGGGCAGGCATTCTCTTCCTGCCCTTCAGCGCCCGCGGGAAGACCGACTCGATCTCGGTGATCAGTTCCGCCGGGGACCTCCCTTGCCGCTCCTCCACGTGGAGACCGGTCCACTCGTCGATCGAGTCCGTCCCCTTCTCCTTGGCCCGGCGGCCGGCGATCCTCTGCTGCCGCATCATCACGCGGATCGATGCACAACCGTTCGCGGCGCCGGCGACGTGCGCCACCAACGCCCACGCGTCCCACAGGTCGCAATCGGTCTGACGGGTCCAGTCCTCGTCCGCGAATGTCCTAATCAGATCGACGAAACATCCGTATTCGGTCGCCGCTCGCTCCATCGCCTCACGGTGGCTCGGCTTCGCGATCTCCTTAACCTGCATCGCCATCTGCTTCACTGTCCCTCCCCTTTCACTCCGTCCGGTGCGAACTCCTCCACGAACATTCGTGCGAACCGCCGGGTCATGCGGCGCCATCTCGTCCCACCCGGTTCGTTAGCTGCTTGCTGTGCGGCGAGGCCGTTGCTAAGCGCGGTGAACGCGTCGAGCGCATCCTCGCCGTCGATCCCGAGGTCGGAGAGGAACCGGTCGCTGAACGCGACCACCTCGATCGCGATCGCGTACGACTCCTCGGACGGCTCGAACCCCGGGATGGTGCGCTGAAACATCAACTGGTAGCGCGCGGCGTCCTCCGCGCAGAAGTCGAAGAACGCCTCCAGCCCATTCTGGATCGCCTCTACCCGGTCGTCAGGGACCTCGAAGGCGTGCATCCGCTCGCTGAACTCCGCGTAGCCCTGGGCGAACATCACGTCGTAGATCGCATGCTTCGTGTCGAAGTACTCATACAGTGAGGGGGCCTTCATGCCCACCCGGCCGGCGATGCCCCGGAGCGTTATCGCGGCCAGCCCCTCGGCACGGCCGATCTCCCACGCCGCCTCGAGGATCTGGGCTTTGGCCGCCTCGCGGCGGGCCGCTACCCTATCAATGGTAGGGATTCCTAACATAGTTAGGCACTATGGCGGATGGCTCCCCTGATGTCAACACCCAGGCCGGCACCCCCAAACCACTTTTGAGGTGCCTAGAGCGCGTTATAGCGCACGGAAAACTCCTCAAAGGTGTGTGTGGTGCGAGTTAGGGGATCGTCAGGCGTCCGTCGTCATCGATCGGGAAGCTCGGGTTGTGGGCGATCTCCCAGAGGTAGCCGTCCGGGTCCGCGAAGTAGCCGGAGGTGCCGCCCCAATCCGCCTTAGTGGCCGGCTTCACGATCGAGGCGCCGGCCCCCTTCGCCTCTTGCAGGAACCTTCCAACGTCCTCGGCCGACTCCACGTTCATCGCCAAAGTGATGCCGCCGAATGAACCCCGCTCGACCTTGCCAATGGTCGCGTCCTTGGCGAGCTCGTCGTATGGGAACAGACCGAGATTGGTATCCGCCGTGCGGAACCACACGATCGCGCCCTCGATGGAGGACCGGCAGCGCTCCCACCCGAGCGCCGTGTAGAACGCGACCGATCTGTCGAGGTCGGACACCCCGAGAGTCACGATGCCGAGACGCGCGGGGATCCCCATCAGACCGGCGGTACGCCGTGGCGGCGCGTCGAGAAGTGGCGGTCTTTGCCGGCGGCGAGGTCGAGGCGACGGATCAGATCGGCTCGCAGTTCGTCGGGCTGAACGACCGCGTCGATCACGTTCTCGGACGCGTGGTGAAGGAGTTCGATGTCCTTCTCGTACTCGGCACGCTTGCTCGCGATGAACGCCGCCCGCTCCCCCTCGTCCTCGATCGCCTGGATCTTGTTGAAGTACACGGCGTTGACCGCCGGCTCGGGTCCCATGACCGCGATGCGGGCGGTCGGTAGTGCGATCGTCGCGTCGGGCTCGAAACCGGGGCCCGCCATCGCGTAGAGGCCCGCTCCGTAAGCCTTGCGAACCACGACGCAGAACTTCGGGACGGTCGCTTCGCTCACCGCGGTGATCATCTTGGCGCCGTGGCGGATGATTCCCTGGCGTTCGACCGCGGTTCCGATCATGAAGCCGGGAACGTCCGAGAGGAACACGAGTGGGATGTTGAACGCGTCGCACAGCCAGATGAAGCGCGCCGCCTTGTCGGCCGAGTCGACGAACAGGACCCCGCCTTTAGACGCCGGCTGATTGGCGAGCACGCCGACGACGCGACCCTCCATCCGTCCGAGCCCGGTGATCAGTTCCTTGGCGAAGTCGGGTTTTACCTCGAAGAAGCTCTCCTCGTCGAGGAGCCCGGCGACGAACCCGTACATGTCGAACGCCGCCGACTCGTCCCCGGGGACCAGTTCGGCGAGCGACCCCTGATAGGACGCCGGTCTTCCTTCGATCTTCTGGGGAGCACTGCGCCAGTTCTGCGGGAAGTACGAGAGGTAGCCGCGCGCTGCCTCGATCGCCGCCTTGTCGTCCGCACACAGAAGATCGCCGCAACCCGAGACCTCGCAGTGCATGCGCGCCCCGCCCATCTCTTCGAGCGTGACCTTCTCGCCGATCACCTCTTCCGCCATCCGAGGTGAACCGAGGTACATCGAGGCGTTGCCGTCGACCATGAACACGACGTCACAGAACGCTGGGATGTAGGCACCGCCGGCGGCCGACGGTCCGAACAGACAGCAGACCTGCGGGATCTTCCCGGATGCCTGGACCTGGTTGTAGAAGATCTTGCCTGCGCCCCGGCGGCCGGGGAATAGATCGACCTGATCGGTGATGCGGGCGCCGGCGGAATCGACCAGATAGACGAGTGGATGCTCGTGCTTCCGGGCGAGCTCGATGATGCGGATGATCTTCTCGACCGTTCGAGCGCCCCACGAACCTGCCTTGACCGTCGCGTCGTTGGCCATGACCGCGACCGGGCGACCGTCGATGCGGCCCACCCCGGTGACGACTCCGTCGGCAGGGAGATCACCGCTCAGGGCATTGACCAAGAGCCCGTCCTCGGCGAAGCCGTCCATCGAGTCGAGCAGCAGCGCGAGCCTCTCGCGCACGAACAGCTTGTTCTGCTCCGCCAGCCTCGCATGGTACTTCTCGGCCCCCCCCCGCTCGGCGCGCGAGGAGAGCTCGGCGAGGTTCGAGAGCCGGGGGCCGGGATCGGTCATAGTGGACACGATCCTAGCGTTCGGGTCATCGCCCTCTAGGTGTTCCAGGCGAGGATCACCTTAGTGTCGCGCTCGTAGCCGAGCCGGCTCACCGTCGCAGTACCCAGCGCCAGATGGGCGC
>JBKJZQ010000195.1:0-13230 GCA_046715095.1 Actinomycetota bacterium
TCCCGGGTGCGGGTCAAGGTCGTCAAGAACAAGGTGGCCGTTCCGTTCCGCAAGGCCGAGTTCGACATCCAGTACGGGACCGGGATCTCCAAAGAGGGAAGCCTCCTCGATGTCGCCGTCGATGAAGGCGTCGTCAGGAAGTCGGGGGCGTGGTTCGTCTACGGCGACGACCAACTCGGTCAGGGCCGTGAGAACGCCAAGACGTTCCTCGCCGAGAACGCCGACATCGCGGCCGAGATCGAGCTCAAGATCAAGGACAAGTTGGGTCTCCTCGGCTCCGACGACGAGGTCATCGACGTCTCCGCTGCGGCCGACCTCGAGGCTCCAGAGGCAACGGAGGACCCCGCCGGAGGAAGCGCCCGCAACGCCAAGTCGGCGTAGCCCGATGCCCATCTCGAAGACCTCGTCCGTTCCCCAGCTGAGGCTGGTGGCCGACTCGGATGCGGACGCCTTCAAGGAGGCGATGGAGCTCGCCGGGAAGTTCCTGTCCCGGCGGGCCCGCTCCGAGCAGGAGGTCCGCACCAAGCTCACCGGCGGGGGGACCAGCACTGAGGTCGTCGAGCGGACGCTCGAGCGCCTCCGGGAGCTGTCGCTGGTCGATGATCACGACTTCTCCCGGCAGTGGATCGAGGACCGGGTCAGGCGCCGCGGCCTCGGGAGGAGAGCCTTGATCGGCGAGCTCCAGGGGAAGGGGATCTCCCGGGAAATCGCCGAGGACGTCCTCGCCGAGCCCGACTTCGATGAAGCGGCCCAGGCGGTCGAGCTGGCGGCGGGCTTCGCCCGCAAGGTCGCCCACCACCCCCTCGACCAGCAGGCCGCCCGGATCCTGGCGATGCTGGCCCGCCGCGGCATCGAATATGACGCCGCCCGGGCTGCCGTGACGGCCGTTTTGCCTCCCGAGGACTGGGACTGAGGCCCGAAGATCCCTGAGCCCCGAGAGTGGGTGCTTTAGGGGTTCGGAGGGCTTACCATGTGGTTCAAGAACAAAAACCATGTCTTCCCAGACGTACAGACGAACAAGCGAGAGAGATCTTTGAGACCGTTCGAGTTCACCGCAACAGCCGACCGCCCCTCAGGGGTCGATTTGTCCTGTTGCCTGGATCCGCACTACCTGAACCGCGGAGTTTCTCTAACCTCAAGCGGCTGATCCTCGCCGCCTGAGTTCGCCTGCTCGGCCGTACCGGGTGACGCCCGGCTCCTTGCCGTGCTCGCCTGGGAAGCGAGAAAGGAGCTCAGGGATGGAGATCATCGTCGGTCTTCTCCTCGGCCTGCTCGCGGGAACCGGCATCGGATACGTGCTTCGCAGATCGACCGCCGAAAAGACGGTCGGCTCTGCCGAGCAACGGTCCAAGTCCCTGCTGGAAGAAGCCCAGCGCGCCGCCGAACAGGCCAAACGCTTAGCGCTGATCGAGGCCAAGGACGAGGCCTATAAGTTGCGCCTGGAGGCGGAATCCGCCCTCAAAGACCGCAGATCAGAGGTCGAGAAGAAGGAGGACAGGCTCGCCCAGCGCGAGGAGAGCCTGGACTCGAGGGCCAACTCCCTCGACCGCAAGGATCAGACGATCGAGGAGCGGGAGCTGGAGCTGGCCCGCCGCAACGCCGAGGTCGATCAGCTCGAGCAGCGATCCCGAGCGGAACTCGAGCGCGTCGCCGGCCTGACGGCCCAGGATGCCAAGTCGATCCTGATCGATCAGATCCAGGATGAGGCCAAGCGTGACGCGATGGTTCTCGTTCGAGACGTCGAGGCCCAGGCCAGGGAAGAGGGCGACAAACGTGCCCGCAAGATCACCGCGATCGCGATGCAACGGGTCGCTTCGGAGCTGACCACCGAATCTACGGTCCAGACCGTGACGCTCCCCAACGAGGACATGAAGGGTCGCATCATCGGTCGTGAAGGTCGCAACATCAGGGCGTTCGAGGCCGCGACCGGCACCAACCTGATCATCGACGACACCCCTGAGGCCGTGGTGTTGTCGTGCTTCGACCCGATCCGGAGAGAGCAGGCACGCCTCACGCTCGAGAAACTGATCTCGGACGGGCGCATCCAGCCGGCCCGGATCGAGGACATCCATGCCAAGTCGATCGAGGCCATCGAGGGCCAGATCCGCGAGGGTGGCGAATGGGCCGTGCTCGAGACCGGGATCTCCGACATGCACCCCGAGCTCGTTAGGGTCCTCGGCCGGCTCAAGTACCGGACGTCGTACGGGCAGAACGTGCTCAAGCACGTCGTCGAAGCGGCCCACATCGCCGGGGTCATCGCCGCCGAACTGGGTTCCGACGTTCAACTCGCCAGGCGTTGTGCGCTCTTGCACGATATCGGTAAGGCCGTGACGCACGAGGTCGAAGGCTCGCACGCGATCATCGGCGCCGAGATCGCTCGTCGCCTGAAGGAGAAGCCCGAGGTCTGTCACGCGATCGAAGCCCACCACAACGAGGTCGAACAGCGGACGATCGAGGCCGTGATCACCCAGACCGCCGATGCGATCTCAGGCGCACGTCCGGGAGCGCGCCGCGAAACGCTCGAAACCTACGTGAAACGTCTGGAGCGTCTCGAGGCGATCGCCTCCGAGTTCGCCGGGGTCGAGAAGGTCTATGCCATGCAAGCCGGGCGAGAGGTCCGTGTCATGGTCAAGCCGCAGGACATCGACGACCTGCAAGCCGAGGTCGTGGCGCGGGATATCGCCAAGAAGATCGAGGAAGAGCTCCAGTACCCGGGTCAGATCAGGATCATGGTCATCCGCGAACTAAGGGCCTCCGCATACGCGAAGTGAGGCGTCCGAAGTAAAGTAGCGAGCGTGAAGACCGAGGAGCGCACTTACTTCATCCGCACCTTCGGATGCCAGATGAACGAGCACGACTCCGAGCGTCTCGCAGGCATGCTCGAGGCCGAGGGATACATTCCGGCCTCGGGCGCCGAGGACGCGACCGTCGTGCTGTTCAACACGTGCTGCATCCGCGAGAATGCCGATACCCGGTTGTACGGGAACCTCGGCCACGTGAAGTCGATCAAGGACCGGCAGCCCGGCAAGAAGATCGTCGTCGCCGGCTGCCTGGCGCAGAAGGATCGAAGCCTGATCCAGGAGAAGGCGCCGTATGTCGACGTGGTCCTCGGGACCCACAACCTCTCGAGCCTCCCGCGGCTGCTACGGGAAGCGGACGAGGCACCCTCTTTCGAGATCCTCGAGCAGACGGAGACGTTCCCTTCGGCCCTGCCGACGAGGCGAAACTCTCCATGGCACGCATGGGTGTCGATCTCGATCGGCTGTAACAACTCGTGCACGTTCTGCATCGTGCCCGCGGTGCGCGGTCGCGAGGAGTCTCGCCGCATGGGCGACATCGTCCACGAGGTCGAGTCGCTGGTGTCTGATGGCGTCGTCGAGGTGACGCTGCTTGGCCAGAACGTCAACTCCTACGGTAGAGATTTAGACGGCACCCCGATGTTCTCCGAGCTGCTGTATGCGCTAAACGACGTTGACGGCCTCAAGCGGGTTCGGTTCACGAGCCCTCACCCCAAGGATTTCCGCGCCGACAGTGTGAGGGCGATGGCCGAGTGCGAGGTCGTGTGTGAGCACATCCACCTGCCGGTTCAGTCCGGTTCGGACCGCCTGCTGAAGCGTATGAAACGCGCGTACACACAGGAGCGCTACCTGGAGAAGGTGCGCATGGTGCGCCGCGCGATACCGGATGTCGCGATCACGACCGACATCATCGTGGGATTCCCAGGCGAGGCAGAGGCCGACTTCGAGCAGACGCTGGCCCTGGTCGCAGAGGTTCGCTACGACGGCGCGTACACGTTCCAGTATTCGCCCCGGCCGATGACGGCGGCAGCCGGCATGCCCGATCATCTTCCCAAGGAGGTCGTGCAGGAGCGGTACGAGAGACTCCTCGAACTGCAGGAGGAGATCGGGGTCGAGCGCAACGCCCGGCACCTCGGGGCGACCGAGGAGCTCCTGGTGGAAGGTAGCTCGAGGAAGGATCCGGGCCGCCTCACGGGGCGAACGCGAACCAACAAGCTCGTCCACTTCCCGAACGACGGATCGGCCGAAGGCACCTTCCGGACCGTGAAGATCACCGCCACGCGCCCGCACTATCTCGAAGGCGAAGTTACCGGTCCGGCGTTCGAGGCGGCCGCACCACGGTCCCGGTTGTCGCTTCCGCTGGTGGCCGCGGCGTCCTCGGGCTGCTCCACCTGCTCGTAGCGTCGAGGTCTTCGTGCTGACCGGTGCGATCGTCCCGCATGCACCACTGCTCGCGATCGGTGCGAACTCGGATGGGATCCCCGCCGCGCGGCAAGTGATCGCGGCTGCGCTCGGAGCGATCAGAGAGATCTCCTGCGAGCTCGTCATCCTGATCAGCCCCCACGGTCCGACCGACCGCGTGTACCGAACCCCCGGCGGGTCCCTCTCCGGCTTCGGCGTGCCGGACCTGGGTGCCACGACCTCGGGGAGCGGATCTCAGGTGGCGCTCGCGGCCGAGTGGGGGGTCCCCGTGATGGACGGGTCCGACCACGGGATCGTCGTGCCGCTGCTACTCGATGCCCTTCCAGATGCTCCCGTGGTGGCCTGCGCGCTGGCCGAGTGGACCGGAGCCTGCGCGCGCCCCGGCGAGCGGGGCGACCCGTCCGCCACCCTCGATTCCGCGGCGCGGCTCGCGGCCGCGACCCTGACGGTGGCGGGGGATCTCCGGACCCTCGTCGTCTGCAGTGCCCACGGACCGGCGGGACTCACGCCGCGGGCGCCCCTAACCGAGCGTCCCGAGAGCAAGGCGCTCGAGAGTCGCATCCTCGACGCGTTGAGCGGCGACCCCGGTGACCTCGCCGGCATCGGTGTCGACGAGTGGGCTGCCGGTGGCGCCTGCGGCGCGGGCCCACTGGCCGTGTTCGGCCGCCTCTTCGGCGGCCGGCCTGCCGAAGTGGTCGCTTACGAGGCGCCGGTGGGGGTCGGCTACATCGTGGCGCGCACCACGTGAGCGAGCCACTTCGGGTCGCCGCGATCGTCGGCCCGACCGCCGCCGGCAAGACCGCGCTGTCGCTCGAGCTGGCGGCGCGCATGGGTGCCGAGATCGTCTCGCTCGACTCCATGCAGGCGTACCGCGGGATGGACATCGGGACCGCCAAGCTCGGCCCCGCGGAGCTCGGCAGGGTTCCGCATCACATGATCGATGTGAGCGATCCCGGGGCGGAGGTGACGGTCGCCGAGTTCAGGGACCTCGCGCGCGCGAGCATCGACGACATCGTCTCCCGGGGACGACTTCCTCTCTTGGTCGGCGGCTCGGGACTCTATTTCCGAGCGGTCGTCGACGACCTGCGCTTCCCGCCGCGTTCGACTGACCTGAGGGGACGACTGGAAACCGAAGCGGATGATCTCGGAGCCGCGGCCTTGCACACCAGGCTCGAGGGCATCGACCCTGTGGCGGCATCTCGTATCGAACCGGGGAACGTTCGCAGGACGATCCGCGCCCTCGAGGCGATCGAGCTGACCGGCGCCCTGTTCTCGGAGTTCGACTCCTCGTGGGAGTCGTACGCCAGCCTCTACGACCTCCGTATCGTGGGCCTGCGGCGGGACCGGCCGGAGCTATACCGGCGGATCTCTGAGCGGGCCGAGGAGATGCTGGCGGCCGGGTTGCGCGCGGAAGCCGAGGCCCTGGCGAAAAGGGGGCTGTCACGAACCGCGCGTCAGGCCCTTGGGTACCGCCAGGTCCTCGAGATGCCCGGGGCGCCGGAGGACGAGGTCTTGGCGGCGATCGTACGAGCGACCAAACGCTTCGCACGCCGGCAGGAAGCGTGGTTCCGGGCCGACCCAAGGGTGCTGTGGCTCGATGCGCGCGACCCCGAGCTGCTGTCGGCCGCCGAGGGGCACATCAGGGGTTGAGTCCGGCTCCTATTTGTCTTTCTCCGGCTTGGGTCGGAACGTGACGTTCCCGAAATCATCCGTCTGTTCCACCACGAAGGTAAGCTCCCCGCGTTCGCTGGTCGCTAGACATTCGAACTTCTTCCCCTCACCCACCTCGACATCGTCGGGACAGGTGACCCCGATGTCGATCCCCCCTAGTTGTTCGAGGGACTCGGTTATCTGCTTTTCGATCGCGCCCATGTTGAGACTGGCCCGCTTGGCCGCAACGCTACCTTCGGAGTCCGTCTGCGTCACGACGACATCGAAGGTCTCCTCGGGACCGGCCGCGGTACAGGTGAAGGAATCGCCCTCTTCGAGTGGTACCTCCTCGGGGCAGTCGACGGTGATGTTGGTGCCCAGTTCCGCCGACAGGGTGTCGCCCAGTTGGTCGGCGACGTCTTCGGTATCAAGAACTTCGGTTCCTCCACAAGATGACGCGAGGAGCGCGACCGATAGAAGGGCGACAAGCCGGCGTCCCTTCGCTGAATCCGACCGCACCGATCCTCCTCGTGGTTGTGACACCTGCGTGCGGGACACACTAAGCGGGGCCCGGGAAAACCCTCTCCGCGAGGTACCTTAGGGGGTATGAGATTCGCCAAATACCAGGGGATCGGCAACGACTTCGTGATGATCGCCGACCCTCAGGACGCCATGGAACTTAGTCCCGAACTGGTTCGCCGTCTGTGCGACCGTCGCTTCGGCATCGGCGGTGATGGGGTGATCCGCGTGGGCCCCGGAGATGGGCGTTCCGACCTCGTCATGGACTACGTCAATTCCGACGGTTCGGCCGGCGAGATGTGCGGGAATGGGATCCGCTGTCTCGCGATCTTCGCGCGCGCCGAGGGCCTCACCGACCTGGACGAGATCAACGTGGGGACCGGCGCCGGGATCAAGGTCGTGACGATCTTGGAAGACGGGCTCGTGCGCGTCGATATGGGGCCGCCCGCGTTCAGCCCACAGGACGTGCCCGTGCAGTGGAGCGGCCCGGATGCGCTGCACGCGAAGGTCGAGTTGGACGATTCGGTCATCGAGGCCGCCTGTCTGTCGATGGGGAACCCCCATGCGGTGATCTTCGTGGATGACCCCGACGAGGTTTCGCTTACCGTCCTTGGCCCGGCGATCGAGAAGCACCCGATGTTCCCCAACGGAGCCAACGCCGAATTCGCCACCGTCGAGGGTCCCGACAGGGTCCGCATGCGGGTGTGGGAGCGAGGCGCGGGGGAGACCCTCGCGTGTGGAACCGGTGCGTGCGCGGTTGGGGTCGCCTCACACCTTCTGAGAGGTGCGTCATCTTCCGTCACCGTGTTCCTACCCGGCGGCGAGTTGCTGGTCGAGTGGGACGGTAGCCCTGGGGACGGGACGTCCGTGTTCATGACGGGTCCCGCGCTCAAGTCCTTCGAAGGAGAGATCGAGCTTTGAGAACCGCCAAGCGGATCGACCGTCTACCTCCGTATCTGTTCGCCGAGATGGATCGCAAGATCAAGGCAGCGCAGGCCAAGGGCGTGGACGTGATCTCGTTCGGGAGCGGTGATCCGGATCTACCGACCCCCCCGCACGTCGTCGATGCCCTGTGTGCCGCGGCCCAGGATCCGAGCACGCATCGTTATCCGTCGTACGCGGGGATGCCGGAGTTCCGCAGCGCGATCGCAAACTGGTACCGGACGAGGTTCGGTGTCGATCTCGATCCCGACACGCAGATCCAGCCTCTGGTCGGCACCAAGGAAGGCATCTTCCATCTCCCGGTCGCGTTCGTGGACCCGGGAGACGTCGCCCTCATCCCCGATCCGGGGTATCCGGTGTACGAGATCGGGACGCTGCTCGCCGGTGGCGAGCCGGTGGCGATGCCGCTTCTGAGCGAGAATGAATTCAAGCCCGATCTCGCTGCGATCCCCCCCGATGTCGTCCGGCGCGCCAGGGTGATGTGGCTCAACTACCCCTCGAACCCGACCTCGGCGTGCGTCGATGAGGCGTTCTTCGCCGACGCGGTCCGTTACTGCAACGAGCACGACATCCTTCTCTGTCACGACGCTGCCTACAGCGAGATCACGTTCGACGACTACGTCGCGCCGAGCGCGCTACAGGTCGACGGCGCGATGGACTGTGCGGTCGAGTTCGGTTCCCTCTCGAAGACGTACAACATGACCGGCTGGCGGATCGGATGGGTGGCCGGTGCGACCCGTGCGGTCGAGGCGATCAAGCGCCTCAAGACGAACATCGACTCGGGCATCTTCGACGCCGTCCAGCGTGCCGGGATCGCCGCCCTCGAGGGCCCCCAGGATCATCTCGTGGCAACGATCGAGCGTTACCGTCACCGCCGGGACCTGTTGTGCGACGCGCTGAAGTCCATGGACGTCGTCGTTGAACCGCCCCGCGGCTCGATCTACGTGTGGACGCCGGTCCCGGAGCGGCACACTTCGGAATCGTTCGCTACGGCGCTCCTCGAGAAGGCCGGCGTCGTCGCCATCCCCGGGACCGGATACGGCCCGGCAGGAGAGGGCTTCGTTCGCTTCTCTTTGACGGTCCCCGATGAGCGCCTCGAAGAGGGCGTCGAACGCTTGAGGACGGTTTTCGCTGACTCGTAACGACGTGGATGGGATGCCGGAGGAGCGCGAAAGGGCCATCCTGGTCGGAGCCGTTATCGGTAGTACCGGGCTCGATGACGCCGAATTCTCGCTCGACGAGCTCGAGGCGCTGGCGGATACCGCCGGAGCCGACACCGCCGACCGGATGGTTCAGCGGATCGATCGCCCCCACCCGGCTACCTATCTCGGTAAGGGCAAAGCGCGCGAGGTCGTTGAGGTAGCAGCGACGCTCGAGGCCGACATGGTGATCTTCGACGACGAGCTCACGCCGGCTCAGGGACGGAACCTCGAAGAGATCGCCGGGGTGAACCCGCTCGCCGACAGGCAGTTGAAGATCATCGACCGCACCGGATTGATCCTCGACATCTTCGCCCAACACGCCCGCTCCGCAGAGGGGAAGCTCCAGGTCGAGCTCGCGCAGCTCAACTACCGTCTCCCGCGACTCCGCGGGTGGGGTGATGTGTTGTCCCGCCTTGGCGCCGGGATCGGCACGAGGGGACCGGGTGAGACCGCCCTTGAAGCCGAGCGACGTTCGATCCTCAGACGCATCGAGCGCGTCAAGAAGGACCTGCTCGGCCTCGAGCGCACGCGTCGTATCAAGAGGCAGCAGCGGCTGAAGACGGGCATACCCGTGATCGCTCTGGTGGGATACACGAACTCCGGAAAGTCCACTCTCCTGAAGCACCTGACCAACGCGGGGGTTCTGATACAGGATCAGCTGTTCTCGACGCTCGATCCGACGACCCGCAAGCTGAGCCTGCCGCACGATCGCACCGTGCTATTGACCGACACGGTCGGTTTCGTCCAGAAGCTTCCTCACCAACTCGTCGAGGCCTTCCGCTCGACGCTCGAGGAGGTGAAGGAGGCGAGCGTGCTCCTCCACATGGTCGATGCGAGCCGTGACGTCGAGCGACAGATCGCTGCGGTCGAGCAGGTTCTCACGGAGATCGGTGCCATGGACAGGCCGGCGATCATCGCGCTCAACAAATCGGACCTTCTGTCCGATGAGGAGATGGAGATGCTGCAGGCCCGGCACAGGGACGCCGTTATCATCTCCGCCTACCGTGGCGACGGGATGGAGCGGTTGCTCGAGCGTTTGGATGCCGAGTTGTCGCGTCTCAAGGTTGAAGTCACGCTGGATATCCCGTTCGATCGGGGCGATCTCGTTGCGAGGATCCACGATGAGGGTGAAGTCGTCGAAGAGTCTTATAGTGAGCGCGGCACGCACCTCGTTGCGCGCGTACGACGTGAGTCCCTCGCCGAGCTGGGAGACTTCATGGCGGCGCCTGCGGAGTGACGGCTCGCTCGTGCGAGCCGGTGTACGGATGCATCGCAGGGGGCCCGCATGAGACAAAATTTGTTCTGCCGGTCGCCGAGGCGACCCGCTTCTGAGCTCAAAGCTCCTTGCCGTCCTGCGAGTTCAGCCCGCCGGGCGGCCATCAAGATCTCCGTCGTTATCGCTACGCTCGCGGCCGTCCTCGTTCCCGCTCTCGCTGTCCCCGCACGAACCATCAGCATCCCCCGCACCCTAACGGCCAAGGTCGCGACCGGCGGCGACCGCTCGGTCACCTTCGGATTCCTCCCCACGCACGTCGCGTTCTCGTGGACCGGGACGGAAGGCACCGGCGTGGAGTTCTCGGTCGATGGTCGCAGATGGACCGTAGCCACCGAGTCTCACGATCTCGAGGAGGGATCGAGGCACCACAGCGGGATCTTTTCCGTCGCGCGTCCGCAGGGTCTCCGCTGGCGTCCGCTCGGTCCCGGCGCTTCCCGGGTCACCATCGACTATCTGAACACCGAGGACGGCCCTCGCGAAGAGCGCGTCGTCCCGGAGACGGCCGCTGCGGCGGCGGGAACGCCCGACATCGTGTCGCGGTCCGAGTGGCTGGCCGACGAAAGCCTGAAGAGGACCAGCGGGAGCTGCAAGCGGGACTTCAGCCCCCTCCAGCAGCTCTTCGTGCACCACACGGCCGGGTCCAACTACGACGATGACCCCGCCGCGACGATGCGGGCGATCTACGCGTACCACGTGAAATCCCGCGGCTACTGCGACATCGCCTATAACTTCGTCATCGGCTGGGACGGACGCATCTACGAGGGTAGGTGGGCCCGGAGCTACGGTCCGTGGGAAGTGCCGTCCTCAGAGAACACGTCGGGAAAAGTGGTCGTCGCCGCGCACACCCTCGGATTCAATACGGGCAGCGTGGGGATCTCTCTCATGGGTAATTTCGTCGGCGCCTCACCACCGAGGGCGATGAAGGATGCGCTTGTCGGACTCCTTGCTTGGGAGGTCGACCGCCACGATCTCGATCCCGTGGCCAAGCACCGGTACATCAACCCCGACAGCGGAACGAGGAAATGGCTGCCCGTGATCGCCGGACACCGCGACGCCGGCCAGACCGAGTGCCCGGGAGGGAGGCTCTACAAACGGCTACCGAATCTTCGTGAACGTGTCGCGGCGAAGGCGGCGCCCGGAAAAGACTTGCCCAACGTGCACCTGAGCGCGCCCGCTCACACGATCATCAAGGGGGAGACGACCGTGCTCACGGCTCGGGTGACGACCTCCGCGGGAGATGCGCTCGTGTCTCAGCCGGTGACCGTGTACGGGAAGCGCGGCGGGAGATGGTCCGTCAGGGGAACCGGGACGACCGATGGGTACGGGAAGATCTATGTCGAGGCGGCCCCCAAGAGGAACGTCAGGTTCCGCGCGGTTTACGAGGGCTCGAACCTGAGTTGGGGAGCACAGAGTTCGAATCTGAAGATGACGGTGACTGAGCTCGACTAGATGTTCACCGAGCTCATGTCCGGGTAACGGTCGCCGACTGCAACTCCCGGAGGGGCTGCCTCGTCCAGTCGCCTGAGCTCCTCATCAGTGGACTCGATGTCGAGCGCGGCGGAGTTCGTCTCCAGGTGCTTCACGCGCTTCGTCCCCGGGATCGGGACGACGTCCTCGCCCCGGGAGAGAACCCACGCCAGCGCGAGCTGGGAGGCTTCGACGCCCTTCTCCCGGGCGATCTCTTCGACCTTCTCGACCAGCGCGAGGTTCCGCCCGAGGTTCCCGTCTTTGAAGCGAGGGAGATTGCGTCGCCAATCGTTCTCTTCCAGCGCCTCGAGAGACCTGATGCTGCCGGTCAGGAACCCCCGCCCCAGCGGGCTGTAGGCGACGAAGCCGATGCCCAGTTCACGGCAGGTAGGGAGGATCTCGGTCTCGACGTCCCGGGTCCAGAGCGAGTACTCGGTCTGTAGGGCGGTGATCGGGTGGACCTCGTGGGCTCGCCGGATCGTCGAGGCGGCCGCCTCCGAGAGGCCGAGGTACCGGACCTTCCCCTGATCCACCAGCTCCTTCATCGCCCCGACGGTCTCCTCGATCGGAACATTGGGATCGACCCGGTGCTGGTAGCAGAGGTCGATGTGGTCGATCTCCAGCCGCTGCAGGCTCGCATCGCAGGCAGAGCGCACGTAGGCGGGATCCCCCTTCACGGTGCGGTTGCCCTGGTCGTCGATGGCGTTGCCGAACTTGGTTGCGAGCTGCACCCGGTCGCGCCGGTCCTTCAGCGCCGAGGCGAGGAGCTTCTCGTTGTCACCCAACCCGTACATGTCGGCGGTGTCGAGGAAGGTCACTCCCAGTTCGAGGGCCCGGTCGATGGTCTCGTGGGCCGCGGCCTCATCGGGGGTTCCGTAGAAGGCCGACATCCCCATGCCTCCGAGCCCGAGCCCGGATACGACCAATCCCTGATTGCCCAGCGGAACTTGCTTCATCGCGATCTACCTCCTCGGGTCGTGCCGTGGGACTCTCCTACCACGGGGGGAGGGCATCAATCTCGGACGCACGCGAACCGTTTCAGAGGGTTCTGAAGACCGCGACGACCTTTCCGAGGATCTCGGTTCCGGGAGGAGCTTCGTGGGGTTCGAGGAGCTCGTTGGCCGGTTCCAGGATGATCGCGGACCCCCGATGCCGGATCGTCTTGATCGTGGCCTCGGGCGCCTCGTCATATTCGCTGGGGACCATCGCGGCCACGATCTCGCCCGAGTGAGCGGTCGGCTGCTGGCGGATGATCACGTAATCGCCGTCGTAGATCCCTGCGTCGATCATCGAATCTCCGTGGACCTCGAGCATGAACACGGTGCCGTCCCCGACGAGGTCGGCCGGCATCGGATAGATCTCCTCGACCTGTTCCTCGGCCATGATCGGGGTACCGGCTGCGATCCTGCCGAGCAGGGGGACGCTACGGGTCGCGGAGCGCTCACGCGCCAAGTCGGTATCGGCGTCGTAGAGGAGCTCGATAGCCCGGGGCTTGGTGGGGTCGACCCGCAGATAGCCCTTCTTCACCAACGCCTGCAGATGGCTGTGGACCGTGGACGGCGACGCAAGGCCCATCGCTCCACCGATCTCGCGTACCGAGGGCGGATACCCGTGGTGGGCGACGGCTTCGGCGATGAACTGGAGTACCTGCCGCTGGCGATCGGTGAGTCCCTCGACCATGGTCTTCCCTCCATTTGATAGAACGTCTTCTGATCTGGTCTTTTTGTTCGTGTGGCTTCGGATCGTGGTTCGGAGCTTCTCCATAGCGAACCTGTGTTCGTATCAGGGTAGCGAATCCCGAGCCCTTTATCAAGAACGTGTGTTCGACTCTCTGAGGGCCGTCTGAGCGAGCAGGGGACCGAGCGGCGAGCGAGCAGGGAAAGGAGACACTGCGTGACGTTCAACTCGATCCCGTTCGCCGTGTTCCTCCCGGTGGTGCTCGGCTTGTACTGGG
>JBKJZQ010000196.1:0-4496 GCA_046715095.1 Actinomycetota bacterium
CGAAGTACTCGGCCGCGACCCGGATGACGAGATGGGGTGTGACGCGGGCCTCAGCCGTGTTGGGCAGCCGCGAGCGCAGGACGTCCTGCGCGAGCTCGAGCGTCACGGGCAGATGGGTGAGCGAGGCGTACGCCGCCACACGGATGAGGGCGCCCTCCAGCTCTCTTATGTTGGTCTGGATCCGGGTGGCGATGAACTCCATGACGTCGGAGGGCACCGGAAGGTGATCGACGTCGGACTTGCGCTGGATGATCGCGAGGCGGGTCTCGAGGTCGGGGGGCTGGATGTCGGTTATCAGGCCCCACTCGAACCGGGTCCGAAGGCGCTCCTCGAGCGTCGAGATCTTCTTGGGTGGACGGTCTGAGGTGATGACTATCTGGCTTCTTGGATGGAGCGCGTTGAAGGTATGGAAGAACTCCTCCTGGGTGCGCTCCTTGCCCTCGAGGAACTGGATGTCGTCGATCAGGAGGAGGTCGACCGCGCGGTAGCGCGAGTGGAAGCGCGGGATCGAGTTCGAACGCAGCGCGACGATGAAGTCGTTCATGAATTGCTCGGTGGAGACGTAGCGGATCTGCATCCCGGGGTGGCACAGCTTCACGTAGGACCCGATCGCCTGGAGGAGGTGCGTCTTGCCGAGCCCGGCACCTCCGTAGATAAACAGGGGGTTGTAGGCCTGGGCGGGGACCTCGGCGACCGCGAGGGCAGCCGCGTGGGCGAAGCGGTTCGAGGACCCGATGACGAACGACTCGAAGTTGTACTTGGGGTGGAAGTCGAGCTCCGTCGACGGCCGCTCGAGGTTCTCGGCTGCCACAGCCTCAGGAGATGAGGTGGGGGTCGCGATCATCTCGGGCTCCTGGGCTGGGTCGTCACCAGGGTCGCGCGGAAGCAGCGTGATCGTGAGGGGCCTGTGGGCCGCGCGAGTGACGGCGTCCCCGAGGGCCTCGGCGTAGCGAGACTCGATCCAGTCTTTGGCGAACTGGTGGGGAACTTCGAGGATCAGCGACCCGCCGTGGACCTCGACGGCCCTGACGCGTGCGAACCAACTCGTGAACGTGGCCTCGGTGATGCTGTTACGAAGCTCCTCGGATGCTTCCGCCCAGATCGCGTCCGGCGACAGCGGAACGGAAGTCTCTGAATGCTCGATCTCGATCGAGGTATGCACTGCTCCCCCATTCGTTCCCTGATGACCGTCTCGTGACGGCCACTTCTCCACAGTCCGAGATCCCCGGGAAACCGCAGAGGGGCGTTGCCCTCGTCCCGAGCCGATCCTGCAGAGGAGGGGAAAGCGGGGTTGACCGGCTGGTTCGCGCCGGTCAACAGGTTTGTCCACATGTGTTGACAACACACCTGCATCAAGACGCGCGTCGCTCCGGCTGGTCAACCGGTACTACTAGGGGGAAGTGCCGCTTGGTCCCTCTTCTTGAGACCTCCGAACTGCCCTAAGGAATAGAGCGCAGGACGCCGGACGTCAAGAGAGGGAAATCGCGCTCTCGGTGACGGGGGCAAAATGTCGGCTTGACGTGGAGAAATGGTCGTCGTCTATACTGCGCCGGCACTCCTGAAAGCCCCGATGATTTCGCGACCCTTAGAGGCCGAAGTCGAGGTGGGCCCGGATCCGCGGAAGAGACCGCAGAAGAGGATGAGTCGGTGACCAAGCGTACTTATCAGCCCAACAACCGTCGTCGCAAGCGTAAGCACGGCTTCCGCGCTCGTATGAAGACCCGCGCCGGACGCGGGATCCTCAAGGCGAGACGCGCTAAGGGCCGCGCGAAGCTCTCGGCCTAGGCCGAGACGACCCAACCGATGCGACACTGGAGCTCGATCCGCTCGACCCAAGACTTCCGCCGCGTCTACGCGCGCGGGCGGCGCTCGACGTCACCGGGGATCACCGTTGCGACCATCGCCGGCGAGGGTTCCGGGCTGGCCGTCGGCCTCGCCGTTCGCAAGGGGGCCGGCTGCGCGGTGGTCCGCAACCGGGTCAAGCGCCGTCTGAGGGGCGCGCTCGACGTTCTGGGGCCGGTGGGGGCCGGTGCGGCTGTGATCCAGGCCGACGGGTCGATCCTCGGGCTTCCTTTCCAGGAACTGGTAAAGACGCTACGAACCGGTATGGGGGCGGCATGAGCCTCGTCGCACGGTCCCTAACGATGCTGGTCCGGGGCTACCGGCGCGGCGTCTCCCCGCGGTTCGGAGCGCATTGTCGCTTTTATCCGACTTGCTCCGCATATGCCCTTGAGGCGGTCGAGGCCCACGGGGCGATCCGAGGCTCGTGGATGGCCCTGCGGAGGATCGCTCGCTGCCACCCGTGGTCCGCGGGCGGTGTCGACCGGGTGCCGGTGAGGGAGAAGATCTGATGGGTTTCTTCGAGCTGTTCTCGGGTGCCCTGTCGGGGTTCTATGCGCTGATCCCGAGCTACGGGCTGGCGATCATCCTCTTGACCCTTGCGGTGCGGATCATCCTGCTGCCGCTGTCGATCAAGCAGACCCGCTCGATGCGCGAGATGCAGCGGATCCAGCCCGAGATCAAGAAGCTACAGGCGAAGTACAAGGGCAACCGCCAGAAGATGAACGAAGAGCTGATGGCCCTGTACAAGGAGCACTCGGTCAACCCGTTCGGCGGCTGCCTCCCGCTCCTGATGCAGTTCCCCGTGCTGATCGGGCTCTTCTACGTCGTCCGGGCGCCGCTGAAGTACATGGGGTTCCTGACCCCGGAGGGCCAGACGTTCCCGCCGCTGAGCGAGTACGTAAACAACCCGGACGTCTCCGGGATCATGGAGCGGATCCAGGACTCGTCGCTGGCCCACGCCCTTCACGACGTCGGCACCGGGCTCGCCACCAACAAGTTCCTCGGCCTTCGCCTCGACTGCTCGCCGTCCCAGGTCATCGGGGGCAAGGAGAGCGGCCTGATCGAGGGTGCCAACTGTGGTGGGAGCAGTCCGCTGCTGTCGGCGATCCCCTACATCGTGTTGATCCTCCTGATGGGGTACACGACCTACTACCAGCAGAAGCAGATGCAGGCGTCCCGTGGCAGCGCCCCCACCGATGCCACGGCGAAGCAGATGCAGACCTTCGCCAAGATCATGCCGTTCTTCCTGATGGCGATCTCGTACACGTTCCCACTCGGCGTCCTGTTCTACTGGCTGACCACCAACGTGTGGACGATCGCCCAGCAGCGGATCGTCCTCCGGGCGGTGCCCCACGACGTCCCGGTGGCCAAGAGCAAAAGGCCACCAGGTGCGGGGGGGAACGTTAAATCCACCCCCTCCAAGGCAGTGCCCCCGAAGGGCAAGGCCCCGCCCAAGGCGCTCGCGGAGCCGGACGACGGCGAGAGCCCACCTCCAGTCAAGAAGCCACATCCCTCGAGCAAGAAGAAGAAGAGACGATGAGCGACGAAACCGAAGCGAACGGCCAGCCGGAAAAGCCGGTGGGCGAAGCAGAAGGCCCGGCGGAGGACGCCGCGGAGCAGGTCGAGCCACCCACCCCGGAGGTGGTGGCGGCGACCGCGTACGAGTTCCTCACCGGGCTCCTCGAGACGCTCGGCGTGGACGGCGAGGTGGCGACGAGGATCGACGGCGAGACCGCCCAGATCGACGTCAACGGCGACGATCTCGGCGCGCTGATCGGGCGCCGGGGCCAGTCGCTCGATGCCCTGCAGGAGATCACCCGCACCGCGGTCCAGCGGCGCCTCCGCCACCGGGTCCGCCTGCTGCTCGACGTCGAGGGCTACCGGGCCCGCCGCCGCGAGGCCCTGGCGGACCACGCCCGGTCGATGGCGGAGCGGGCCAAGGAGCGGGGCAGCGAGATCGAGTTCGAGCCAATGAACCCCTACGAGCGCAAGATCGTCCACGACGCGATCGCCGAGGTCGACGGCACCGAGTCGTTCAGCGAGGGCGAAGAGCCCGACCGCAAGGTCATCGTCCGGGCCCTTTAGCGCCTTTCCTTTCCGCCCCCCCGGCCCTATGTTCGGCAATGACCTAGGTCGTTGCCCTATGTTCCACGTGGAACATAGGGCGGAGGAGGGAATGGCGGGTACCGTGGCTCGGTGATGGCCACTTACGACGACCTGCTTGAGGCCTACGGAGCCCTCGTCCGGCGGTGGGCTCCCCGGATCAACCTGATCGCCCCCGGCGACCTCGAGCGCTTCAACGAGCGCCACATAGAGGACTCCTTGAAGGCGCTGGCGGTGGTCCGGGAAGCCCCCGAGGGGCCCGCGATCGACGTCGGGTCCGGGGCCGGCCTGCCCGGGGTCCCGCTGGCGATCGCCGATCCGAGCCGCTCGTGGCGCCTCCTCGAGCCCCGAGCCAAGCGGGCCGCGTTCCTCGAGGAGGTCGCCCGCCAGCTCGGGCTCGATCTAGAGGTCGTCCGTCTCACCGCCCAGCAGGCCGCGAGCGACCGGTCGTTCGCGGCCGCCCATGAGGTTGCCCCGGCCAGGGCGCTGGTACCTCCGCAGGCGGCGGCGGCGCTAATGAGGCCCCAGCTGCCCCCGGGCGGCCTCGGGAT
>JBKJZQ010000197.1:0-2702 GCA_046715095.1 Actinomycetota bacterium
CCTCAACGGGTGGTTACCGAGGAGATGGCTTGATGGGAAAGGTCAAGAAGGCGCTGACGGCGGCCGTGGCGGGGGTCGGGGTTGCCGCCTGGTGGTGGCGCAAGAACCCGTCTGCCTGTCCCTACAACCAGCGCTTCTGGGTCGAAGCACCACACCCCTTCATCACGAGGCAACGGCTACTCGCGACGCTGACGCCCCGTGCCGGTGAACGGATACTGGAGATCGGACCGGGCACGGGCTACTACACGCTCGATGTCGCTCAGGCTCTGCAACCCGATGGAGGGCTCGAGATCTTCGACTTGCAGCAGGAGATGCTCGACCACACCATGCGCCGTGCCGCAAAGGAGCGACTGGCGAACATCGTCGCCAAGCAGGGCGACGCGCGGCAACTTCCGTACGAGGATTCGTCCTTCGATGCCGTCTTCCTGGTCACGGTCCTCGGCGAGATCCCAGATCAGACAGCGGCTCTGCGCGAGATACGCCGCGTGCTGAAGCCAGAAGGCCGTGTGGTGATCGGCGAGGTGTTCGGGGATCCGCACATGGTCACAGCGAAGAGGCTGCGAGCTGAGGCGGAAGAGGCTGGCTTCTCATTCGTCGAGCGCCGCGGGCCGGCGTTCGGGTACTTTGCCCGCTTCGCGCCCGCGCTGACTACCCGCTCGGATCGGCCCGCTATCTGTGGTGAATCTGGTACTTGATGTCTCGCGTGCTCCTTAGCGCAGTCCGAGTTGACGCATCCTCGTCCAGGTGTCTTCGATTCGAGAGATCGGGCCACTCCGAACCTGCGTCGACGGGTGAAGCCGGCCACTCGGAGTCTGGCGAGGCTGGCGGCGAGGTCGGGAAGGAAATCCAGCTCAAACTGACGGATTTCCGCGCAGGACTACTAGGAGGGGACGATTTCTGATTGAGGGATCCTCGTGGAATTGTCGGTTAGGCGACCCACAGTCGCGACGGCTTTCACGTACCCTTTGGCCTCAGGGAAACGAGCGGTTGAGCAGGGGTTCTCTCTTGGGTCTGGTCCAACGCATCTCAGATATCCGCCAGGACAACATCCTTGGTCACGCGCGCCCGTATACCGAGGAGACCGACCGGGTGGTTGGCTGGATCCGGATCCGGCGGGTGGTGGGCCCGCGGGGGGCCGGGTTCCTCTACCTGACCAAGACCTGTCTGATCCTGCACTGGATCCTCGGGAACAACGAGACCGAGGTCGTCCGGCTCGACGACATCAAGACCTGGGGCGTCAACAAGAGCGCCAGCATCGGTCCGATCATCGGGATCGAGACGTCGAGCGGCGGTTACTTCCTGCAGGTAGCGACGATGACGCACCTGACGGCGCAGCACGCCTCGGCCTTCCTGGAAACGTTCGCCAAGCAGGTTCCGAACGGTTACACCGAGCTCAGCGAGGTGCACGATCTAGGCACCTTCGAGACCCCCGCGGATTTCGATGTCCTCAAGCGCCGCAAGTCGATCGTCGGGATGACGAGGCGGATCCTGGTGACCGTGCTGGGGATCCTGATGATCGCCTTCGCGATCTTGATCATCCCGGTGCCGGGTCCGTGGTCGTTGTTGCTGAATATCGGCGGGTTGGCTGTTCTCAGTTCGGAGTACGACTGGGCCCAGGACGTCCTCGGGTGGGTCAAGCAGAAGTACGCGGCTGCCAAGAAGAGGGTCTCCGGCCGCAAGGACACTTGAGGTGACCGACGAAGAGTTGATGCGGGTCGCTCTCGAGGAGGCACAGCTTTCCCTCGAGCACGACGACGTGCCGATCGGCGCGGTCGTGGCGAGAGGGCCGGAGATCGTCGCAAGGGCCCACAACCAGCGCGAGCTACGGAACGACCCGACCGCTCACGCGGAGATCCTGGCCCTTCGAACCGCAGCCGAGGCGATCGGTTCCTGGAGGCTCAATGGGCTGACGATGTACGTCACGCTCGAACCGTGTGCGATGTGTGCGGGAGGGCTCGTCCTCGCTCGGATCGACCGGCTCGTTTACGGCCCCGCCGATCCTCGGGCCGGTGCCGCGCTCTCTCTCTACAACATCCCTCAGGATCCTCGCCTGAACCACGAGGTCGAGATCACCACCGGGGTCCTCGAAGAGGAGTGCGCAGTGGTGCTACGCAACTTCTTCGGGGCTCGCCGCCTCTGAGGGCGAAGGCCCCGAACGCAAGAGCGGTGGGGGTGGGTATCTGGTTTCACTGTCAACCCTGCGTTCGCGGACTCTTAGCGTGGCAGAAACATCCGGTCGTTAGGCTGGTTCTATGCGTATACACAAGCTCCGGATGTTCACCAGGTGAGGATCGCCCTCGTAGCTCACGACAACAAGAAGCAGGACCTGCTCGATTGGGCTCGTTTCAACCGAGACACGCTGGTTCACCATGATCTCTATGCGACTGGAACCACCGGCACGCTTCTCGAGGAGGAGTTGAGGCTTGATCTCGTCAAGCTCCTGAGCGGCCCGCTTGGCGGAGATCTGCAGATCGGCGCCATGATCTCGCAGGCTCGGCTGGATCTCCTCGTCTTCTTCTGGGATGCGTTAGAAACCCAGTCTCACGATCCGGATGTCAAGGCCCTGTTGAGGATGACGGTGGTCTGGAACCTTCCGGTTGCTTGCAACAGAAGCACTGCCGATTTCATGATCGCGTCGCCTCTTATGGCGGGCGGCTATTCCAGAGAGATTCCTCAACACGCCGGCGCGGGAACGCTCGGGT
>JBKJZQ010000198.1:0-19033 GCA_046715095.1 Actinomycetota bacterium
TCATCATTCTCGGAGATCTCTACACCGCGACCGGACGGCGCATCGAAGCCGGGGAGCAGTACGCGCTCGTCCGGGCCACCCGCCGGTTGTTCGCGACCGCCGGGGTGGTCCCGGACGTGGAGCTTACGGTCTTCTACGCCGACCACGGGTTCCGGCCACGTGCCACCCTCGAGCTTGCTCGAAGCCAGTACGAGGCACGTTCGAGCATCAGAACCGCCGACGCTCTGGCCTGGGCACTGCACTCGGCCGGACGTTCGGACGAAGCACTGCGCTACGCCGACCAAGCTCTCAGCCTGGGAACCAGAGAAGCCACCTATCACTACCACCGGGGTGCGATCCTGCTGGCGCTCGGTCGTTCGCACGATGCCGCATCTGAACTTCGAACCGCTCTGGGCATCAACCCACACTTCTCGGTCCTCGGTGCAGACCGCGCCCGCACCCTCCTCAGGCAGGCAACGAAGTGAAGAGGACAACTCTGGTCTTCTTCCTGAGCGTCCTCATGCTTCTCGTCGCGGCGCCGGCTCAAGCTCATCCGCTCGGGAACTTCACGATCAACACCTTCAGCAGCATCGAGGTGAGCCGCGACGACGTTTCGCTTCACTACGTGATCGACATGGCCGAGATCCCGACCTTCCAGCTGAAACAGGATTTCGGGCTCGAGGGTTCCGCCCTCGGAGATGCTCCTGAGATCGCTTCGGACGTTGCACGCACGATCGTCGCGGGCATCCGCCTCGAAACCAACGGAACTCCGGTGGAACTCACCGTCGAGAGCGCCGTCGGTCGTTTCGTCGCCGGGCAAGGTGGCCTGGAAACGCTCCGGATCGATGCCTATCTGCGTGGACCGCTTGGGGACGACACGACGACCCTGACCTTCGCCGACGGCAACTACGAGGACCGGGTCGGGTGGCGCGAGGTAGTCATCAATGCGGTAGATGGCCAGGGGATCTCGACTTCGGACGCTCCCCGCGATTCCATCAGCAACGAGCTACGCGATTACCCACAGGATCTCCTCGCCAGCCCGCTTCGAGTGCTGTCGTCGGCCGCAACGATCGGGCCGGATGCCGCGTCCCAGGAACTCGCGCAGGGCGACGGGGATCAGGGCGCGGCGGATCAAGGTGAGGATCCAACTGGGTTCGAAGGGGTCTTCGCCTCGCTGGTCGGCAAAGATCTCTCGGTCGGGGTCGTTCTCGCCGCGCTGCTGCTGGCCATTCTCTTCGGTGCGGTTCACGCGCTGGGGCCGGGGCACGGGAAGACCGTCATGGCCGCCTACCTGGTAGGCGCCGGTGGACGCCCGCGCCAGGCCGTCATCGTCGGGATCGCGGTCTCGTTGATGCACACGACCTCGGTCCTCGTACTCGGGTTGATCACCCTGTGGGCCTCCGACATCTTCGCCCCAGAAGCCGTCTACCCGTGGCTGTCGCTGGCTTCGGGGGTCCTCGTTCTGGGGCTGGGAACGTGGCTCTTCAGGGCCCGGCTGCTCGGCCACCTCGCCTCGAAGAAACCCTACTTCGCGCGCTTGTCGATCCACGGGCTTGAGGGCTCTCCGAGGACGGACGCCGGTGCGATCGCCCACGCCCGGGCACATGCGGCAGGGCTCGATCACTCGCACGGCGAGCTTCCTTCGGGCGTTTCGCTCCTCTCGAAGAAAGGACTCGGCGCGATCGCCATATCGGGGGGCCTGCTTCCCTCCCCCAGCGCGCTGGTGGTCTTCCTCGGAGCAGTTGCCCTTAACCGGGTTGCCTTCGGTCTCACTCTGGTCGCCGCCTTCAGCGTGGGTCTTGCCGGAGCTCTCATGGTGGTCGGTCTCCTGGTGTTGAAAGCCAGGGACGTCGCCCAAAGACGCATGAGCAGAAACGTAGGGCCCGCTCTCCAGATCGCCTCGGCCGCAGCCATCTTCGGCGTGGGACTCGTCCTAACCGCCCGCGCCATATTCGAACTGCCCATCTAGAAAGGGAATGTGGATGGACTTCAACTTTGCATCTAGTGCGCTCGGGGGCCAGGGCCTTGCAATCGGCGTTGTGGTGGCGGTCTTTCTGGCCGGGCTGCGTCACGGATTCGATCTCGACCACATCGCCGCTATCACCGACATCACCAGTTCCCAGACCGAGCGCCGCCGGTCGTTTGCTCTTGCAACGATCTACGCCGCCGGGCACGCTCTCGTCCTGGTCATCCTCGGCCTGGCTGCGATCCTTGCCGGGCAACGCAACCCCACCGCACTGGACTCGCTGATGGGGCGAGTTATCGGAGCGACACTGATCGCACTCGGGCTCTACGTGGTGTACTCGGCCGTCCGCTTCGGACGCGACTTCCGGATCCGGAGCCGTTGGATGCTCATCTTCGCGGGAGTGCGTAAGACCGTCTCGTGGCTCCGCCGAACCCCCAACGAACGCGTCGAGATCGAGCACGACCACGAGCACGACTCATCGAGCCACCACGGGCGCTCTCTCGCACCTTCTTTCCCCGCTCCGCTGGCTGGCGAACGTCGCGCAGTAAGCGTCGCGACGCGCACGCACGGTCATCCGCACGCCCACGTCATGGAGATGCCGGCCGACCCGTTCACGGAATACGGACGCCGGACGGCATTCGGCGTGGGCATGCTGCACGGCATCGGAGCAGAGACCCCGTCTCAGGTGGTGCTGTTCGCGACCGCCGCGGGGGTCGGGGGACGTCTTGGAGGAGCAGCCGTGCTCGGAGCCTTCGTGGCGGGGCTGTTCCTCGGCAACTCGTTGCTCGCCACCATCTCGACCCTGGGGTTCGGCGCCGGGAAGAAGGTGCCCCTCCTGTACACGATCATGGCCGGAACCACCGCACTGGTAAGCGTCGGCGTAGGGATCCTCTACGTTCTCGGCCGGGGTGACCTACTGCCGGGCTTCCTAGGGGGCTAGGGCCCCCCGGGCTTCCTGGGAGGTTAGGGACCGGCGAAGAAGGTGGCCTTCTCGGCCAGCTCGATGAGCGGGCTCCAGAACAGGCCGAGGACGAGGGTCGCCACCGCGGTCAGACCGATCACTCCGGTCGACAGAGGACCCATGCTCGCGGTCGCTTCGTCTCCCTCCTCGGCGTCGACCATGTACATCACGACGAGGATCCGCAGGTAGAAGAAGGCCGCGATCGCCGACGCGACCGCTCCCACGACGACGACCCAGGAGTAGCCCGCTTCCACCGCCGCTCCGAACACCACGAGCTTCGCAACGAACCCCGAGGTGATCGGTACTCCGGCCAGAGACAGCATGAAGAGGGTCAGGATCCCGGCGAGCAACGGATGGTGGACGAACAGCCCGCGGAAGTCGTTGATCCGCGTCCGGCGCTCCTCAGGGCCTCCGAGGACCGCCACGATCGCGAACGCACCGATGATGGTCAGCCCGTAGGTAGCCAGGTAGAAGAGGGCGCCCGAGATCCCGCGATCGTTGGTCGCGATGATCGCGGTGAACACGAACCCGGCATGGGCGATCGAGCTGTACGCGAGCATCCTCTTCACATCGTCCTGAACCACCGCGATGACGGACCCAACGATCATCGTCACGACCGCTATCCCGATCACGAGCGGACGCCAGTCCCACCTGAGGGGAAACAGCACGACGTCGAGCAGCCTGAGTAAGGCAGCGAAGCCCGCGAGCTTGGAGCCCGCGGCCATGAACCCGGTGACCGGTGACGGCGCACCCTGATAGGCATCGGGCGTCCACATGTGGAACGGGACGGCCGCGACCTTGAAGCCGAGGCCGACGATCAGGAGCCCCGTCCCCAACACCAGAAGCGAAAGATCCCCCGCCGGCGTGTTGACGAGGAACTGGGCGATGCCGCCGGCATCCGAGCTGTAGAGGTTCGTGGAGCCCGTCGCACCGAACACGAGCGCGATCCCGAGCAGGAAGAAGGTCGACGAGAACGCTCCGAGCAGGAAGTACTTCATCGCTGCCTCTTGGCTGTCGAGCCGGTTCCGTTGGAACCCCACGAGCACGTAGAGGGCGATCGAGAAGGTCTCCAGCGCAAGGAACGTGACGATGAGGTCCGCCGATGACGCCATGAGCATCATCCCCGCGACCGAGAACAGCACGAGGGCGAAGAACTCACCCTCCTCGAGACCCCTACGCACGAGGTACTCGTGTCCCAGGAGGACCGTCAATGCACCGAACACGGCAAGCGTGACCTTGACGAATATGGAGAAGCCGTCGACGGCGACCATCCCGGAGAGCTGGACGGTCGGCCCGGTTGCGTTCACCTGATCCCAGGCGTCCTTGGCGAAGTACACAGACGCGGCGAAGCCGGCGATCGACAGCAGCGGGAGGTACCACCGGTGCCTCCGGTCCCCCAGGACCGCGTCGACCAGCAGGACGACAAGGGCAACCGCCGACAGAGCCATCTCCGGGGCGATGCCGGACAACGCGATCTTCGGGGCTTCGAACTCCATCAGGGCACCTCCCCCGCAAGGTCACCCTCAGGGGGCACCACCGAAGAGTTCGTCAGCTGCTCGACGACCTTCTCGGCCGACGGATTGATCCGATCGAGGAACGGCTTCGGATAGACCCCGATGAACACGATCAGCGCGAGCAAGGGGGCCAGCATGACAGCCTCGCGCACGTTGATATCCGGCATCGTGCGGTTCGCCTCGCTCGTGGCCGGTCCCTGGAAAACCCGCTGGTAAGCCCACAACATGTAGACGGCGGCCAGGACGACCCCGAACGTGGCCGGGACCGCCCACCAGGAATAGCGCGCGAACGTCCCCAAGAGGATCAGGAACTCGCCGATGAACCCATTGAGCCCCGGCAAGCCGATCGAGGAAAGGGTGACGAACAGGAAGAGACCGGCGATGACCGGAGCGCTCTTGCCCAACCCTCCGAAATCAGCGATCAAGCGTGTGTGTCTGCGCTCGTACAGCATCCCCACCAGCATGAAGAGCGCCCCGGTGGAGAGGCCGTGGTTCACCATCTGCAGGATCCCGCCCGACATCCCCTGGAGCGAACCGACGAAGATCCCGAGCACGACGAACCCCAGGTGGGCCACCGACGAGTAGGCGATCAGCCTCTTGAGGTCCTTCTGCACCGCCGCAACCAGAGCGCCGTAGATGATCCCGGCGATCGCGAGACCCATGATCAGCGGGACCAGTTCCCGGGCCGCGTCGGGGAACAGCGGGATGCCGAACCGGATCAGTCCGTAAGCGCCCATCTTCAACAGGACGGCCGCCAGCATCACCGATCCGGCGGTGGGCGCCTCGGTATGGGCGTCGGGGAGCCACGTGTGCAGGGGCACCAGGGGGACCTTGACGGCGAACGATGCGAAGAATGCGAGGAACAACAGACGCTGGGTATCGAGCGTCAGAGACGTCCCGAGGAGCTCGCGGTAGCCGAACGTGGGGTCCCCGGAGGCCGCGAAATAAAGGAACAGGATCGCGACCAGCATCAGCAACGAACCCACCAGGGTGAACAGGAAGAACTTCGTCGCCGCGTACAGACGGTTGCCGTAGCCCCACATGCCGATCAGGAAGTACATGGGGACGAGGGAGGCCTCCCAGAAGAGATAAAAGAGGAACATGTCGAGGGCCGAGAACACACCGAGCATCCCGGTCTCGAGCGCGAGAAGGAAGATGAAGTACGGCTTCACCCTCACCTCGATCTTCCACGAAGCGAGCACGCAGAGCGGCATCAGGAACGCGGTCAGCATCACCATGAAGAGGCTTATCCCGTCGACGCCGGTGGAATAGCTGATCCCCCATTCACGGATCCACTCCGCTTGCGAGCCGAGCTGGAAGTCCGGGTTAGACGCATCGAAGTTGATCAACACGCCCATCGACACTGCGAAAGCCACCAGCGTCACCACGAGCGCCGCCCACCGGATCTCGCGCTCCCGATCCTTCGGGATCAGGCCGATCAGGAACGCGCCTGCAAGCGGCGCGAAGATCGCGACGTCGAGGAACGGAAAGCTGCCGCTCATGCCGCGACCCTGATGATCAACACGGAGAACAGCACGACCACACCGGCGAGGAAGACCGCCGCGTAGTTGCGGACGTACCCGGTCTGGACCCGGCGGAGAATCTCGGACGAACCTGCGATCAGCCTCCCGGTCCCGTTCACGGCCCCGTCGATGATCTTCCGGTCGAGGACGTCGGCACTGAACGTCGCCAGGTCGCGCCCCGGTTGCAGGATGAGAGTCTCGTAGGCGCGGTCCACGTAGAGCTTGCCTCGCGCGGCGCTCACCGCCGGAGCAAGCATCCGCTCGAGCCGGTCCCTGAGTTGCAGGCCACCCGGCCTGAGGTAGAGCGACCATGCCACCGCGATACCGGCCCCGGCCAGGATCGTTGCGGCGATCCCCAGCACCCATGCGGTGATGCCATGGGCCACCTCGGGCTCACCGAGGACGGGTCCGAGGAAGTGCTCGAAACTGAGCACCCCCGGAAGGTTGAGTGCGCCGCCGACCACCGAAAGTATCCCGAGCGGGATCAGCGCGGCCGCCATGCTGGGGGGTGCGTCGTGCACATGGGCGCCTTCTGGCAACACGGTCTCGCCCTCGAACACCCTGAAGTACAGACGGCTCATGTAGAACGCGGTCAACGCCGCGGTCGCCGCTCCCATCGCCCACAGCGCGTACTGCCCGTCGGCCCATGCAGAGGCGAGGATCGCGTCCTTCGAGAAGAAACCCGAAAACGGGATGATCCCGCAGATCGCCAGCCACCCCATCATGAACGTCACGCCCGTGATGGGCATGACTTTGCGGAGGCCGCTCATCTTCCTCATGTCGGTCTCGCCATCGAGCGCGTGCATCACTGAACCCGAGCCGAGGAACATCAGCGCCTTGAAGAACGCGTGCGTCACGAGATGGAAGATCGCGAGCGAGTACGCCCCAACCCCGAGGGCCAGAAACATGTAGCCCAGCTGCGAGATCGTCGAGTACGCAAGGACCTTCTTGATGTCGTACTCGGCCGCCGCGATGACCGCCGCGACGACCGCTGTGGCCGCTCCCACCCACGCCACCAGAAGCAGGACATCGAATCCCGCGGCCTCGAACAGCGGGGACAGCCGCGCCACCATGTAGACGCCGGCGGTCACCATCGTCGCGGCGTGGATCAACGCGGACACCGGGGTCGGTCCGGCCATCGCATCCGGCAGCCAGACGTACAACGGGATCTGCGCGCTCTTGCCGGTGGCTCCTCCGAACAGAAGCAGGGCTCCGATCGTGGCCGTCGTTCCCCCCAGCGCACCGGAGGCCGCCGAGCCGTTGACGCCGGCGAACGTGAGCGTTCCCGCCGAAACGGTCAGGAGGAAGATGCCGAGCAGGAACGAGAAATCGCCGACGCGGTTGACGATGAAGGCTTTCTTGGCCGCGGTCGCGTTGGCCCGGTCCTCGAACCAGAATCCGATCAGGAGATAGGAGCACAGCCCCACGCCCTCCCAGCCGATGAACATCACGAGCAGGTTGTCGCCGAGTACCAGGAGCAGCATCGCGGCAACGAACAGGTTGAGGTAGGCGAAGAACCGCCCGTAACGCTCGTCTCCGTCCATGTAACCGGTCGAATAGACGTGGATCAGGAAGCCCACCCCGGTGATCACCAGCACGAGGACGATCGACAGCCGGTCCACGAGGAGGTCCAGCCCGGCGCGGAAGCCCCCGACCGCCACCCAGTCGAACAGGTGATAGCTCGAGAAGGTGGTCTCGTGATCGACGTCCACGATCGACAGGAACTCGATCGCACCCATCACGAACGCGACGCCGACCGCAACACTTCCGATGATGCCGGAAAGCTTCCCGAGCCGTTTCCCGAAGAAGAGCAGCAGGATCGCGCTCGCCAACGGAACCCCGATGATGAAGGGGGCAAAGGTAGACGCGTATGAGATCCCCGGCTCGCTCGCGAACGTCATCGGTTCACCACTTCAACAGGTTCACGTCGTCGACGTTCGCGCTGCGACGGTGGCGGAAGATGGACACGATGATCGCGAGGCCGACCACTACTTCGGCCGCGGCTACGACGAGGACGAAGAACACGACGACCTGGCCGTCCACCGTCCCCTGCATGCGCGAGAAGGTGACGAATACAAGGTTGACCGCGTTGAGCATCAGTTCGATGAACATGAAGATGACGATCGCGTTGCGACGAGTGAGTGCGCCTACGACGCCGATCGTGAACATCAGTCCGGCAAGCGCAAGGAAATACTCCGGAGGGACGCTAGTCACGCAGGACCGCTTTGTTCTGCCGGTCGTCGAGACGACCGGCTTCTGAGTTCACGTCTCTCGGCGGGCGAGCGAGGGTCTCGTCGCGCAGGAAACCGGCGTCGCCGATCCGGCGCGCCAGCACCATCACGCCGACGATCGCGACGACCAGAAGGATTGAGGTGAACTCGAACGGCAGCAGATAACTGCCGAACAGGGTCCGGGCCAAGGCCTTGACGTTCCCCGGGTCCTCGTTGAGGGCCGACAGAGCCCCTTCGCCGCCTCCCACGATTACGAACTCGGACCCCTTGGTCGCGACGTAGACGATCTCGGCGGCCAGCAGCGCACCGAGGCCGACGGCCATCGTGCGCTGCCCCGTCAACGGTTCGATCAGGGCCTCGCTCCGGTCGACGCCGAGCAGCATGACCACGAACAGGAACAGGACCATGATGGCGCCCGCGTAGACGATGATCTGGACCGCGGCGATGAAATAGGCGCCCTGGAGCAAGAAGGTCAGCGCCAGAGCCACCTGGGCGGCAACGAGGAAGAGTGCGACGTGGACCGCGTTCTTGGCGAACAGCATCGCTATCGAGCTGCCGAGGGCAACCACGAAGGAAACCCCGAAGACGACGACCTCGATGTTCACTTCGTGGAGCCCTTCTTGTTCTGCGGTTCGTCGAGACGAACCGCTTGGTCGGTGGGGCGGGTATCGGGGAGGAAGTGCTCAGGGTAGCGAGCGTCGCGCACCATCCCGCCGCCCTTGATCTTCTTCTTCTCGCTGCGGTCGGGCGAGTACTCGACCTTGGTCGGCCAGTGCCGGACGATCGGCTCGTCGACGATCAGCTGGTCCTTCGTGTAGATCAGGTCATCGCGGGAGTCGGCCGATAGCTCGAACTCCGTCGTCATCAAGAGAGCTTCGGTCGGGCAGGCCTCGACACACAACCCACAGAAGATGCATCTCAGGTAGTTGATCTGATAGATCTGCGCGTACCTCTCGCCCGGGGAAAGCCGGTTCTCGGGGGTATTCTCCGCGCCGACGACGTAGATCGCGTCCGCGGGACAGGCCCCCGCGCAGAGTTCGCAACCGATGCACTTCTCGAGCCCGTCGGGATGGCGATCGAGGATGTGCCTGCCTCGGAAGCGTGGATAAGGCTGCCGCCTCACCTCGGGATAGGAGATCGTCTCCTTCCGTTTGAAGACGTTGGTGATGACGACCTTCATCCCGTTGAGGATCTCAGGAAGAGCCACTATGGATCCTCTTCTGGGGGGTTACTGCTTGAGTGAGGCGCGGGTCACCCTTGCCGAGCCAGAGAAGCACAACCACGAACAGCGCACCGAAGACCGCCAGCCGCACGTTGCGGGAGACGCCGTCGGTGTTGACGACCGCGGTCACCATGATCCAGGCGAGAGACGCGGGGATGAGGCGCTTCCATCCCAGCCACATGAGACGGTCGTATCGAAGCCTTGGCATCGTCGCCCGCAGCCACACGAACAGGTAGACGAAGAGACTCGTCTTGAAGACGAACCAGCCGATGGGCCACACCCACGGGAGGAAGTCGGGCTTGGGGCCGCCCCACCCACCGAAGAACAGCGTGACCGCCATCGCCGAGATGATCACCACGTGCACGTACTCACCGAGGAAGAAGAGCGCGAAGCGGATGCCCGAGTACTCGGTGTGGTAGCCGGCGATCAGTTCCGTCTCGGCCTCCGGGAGGTCGAACGGTGCGCGGTTCGTTTCGGCGATCCCCGCGATCAGGAAGATGAAGAACGCTGGCCACTGCGACCAGATGTACCAGTTCGGCGCGAACCGGAAGAGCTCCGCGATCTGATCGAGCACCGGAACGCCGTTGAAGAACGAGACGTTGGAGACGTTGCCTTGTTGCGCGGCGACGATGTCGACCGTCGACAGGCTGCCGGCGGCGAGTACGACGGGGACCAGCGACAACCCCAACGCGATCTCGTAGGAGATCATCTGGGCACTTGCCCGGATGCCACCCAACAGCGGGTACTTCGAGCCAGATGCCCACCCCGCGAGAACGATCCCGTAGACGCCGATCGAACCCATCGCGAGGAAGTACAGGATGCCGATATTCAGATCCGCCACGATCAGATCGATGCGCCGGTCGCCGATCGTGATGTGGTCCCCGACGGGAATGACCGCGAAGGCCAGGAGTGAGGGAACCATCGCAAGGATGGGGGCCAGGGCGAACGTCCACCTGTCGGCCGTGCGCGGAGCGAAGTCTTCCTTGAAGAACAGCTTGATCCCGTCGGCCAGCGTCTGGAGGATGCCGTACGGACCCCAGCGATTCGGTCCGATGCGTGCCTGCATGTCGGCGATGACCTTGCGCTCGGCCCACACGACGATGATGGTGGTGAACAGCAGGGCCGCGAATGCGATCACGACCTTGACGATCGCGGTCACGACGATGTCCCCGCCGAGGAAGTCCACGATCGCGTTCACGACTTGGTCACCTGGACCCGGCCCCCGGCACCGAGCAACTGGTTGGCCCGAAGTCCCTGCTGGTCGTAGGGAACGAACACGGCGCCCTTCGCGATGTCGGCGATCACGACTTTGGCTGTCATCTCCTTCGCACCTTTGTTCTGCCGGTCGTCGAGACGACCGGCTACGGTGAGCTTCACCTCGTCGCCGTCATCGATGCCCAGGTCCTTCGCGTCCTCGTCGTTCATCTCGACGAACGCGCCCTTCGAGAGGGCCCGGAGCACAGAGGAGCGAGACACCATCGCGCCTTCGTCGTAGATCTGCCGTCCCGCGTAGACCACGAACCCATCACCTCCGCCGGTCACCGGACCAGGTGAGATGTCGGGGGGTGTTTCGGGCGCGCCCGGTGCCTCGGGGATGCGGCCCGGGCGCTGCTTGGCTTCGAAGGAGCGGAGCTCCCACGACAGCGGCCAGCTCGCGGTCTGGAACGGGGCACCGCTACGGTGTCCCTTCGGGTACTGGCCTCCGGGGCCGGCCACGACCGCACCGCCCGCGCCCTTGTGCTCTTCGAATCCCGATTCGTACTGCAGCACGCTGGCCGGAACCTCTTGGGCGAGGGCGGTGACGTCGAGATCCTTATGCGTCGGGACCTCTTTCTTGATCGCGTCCCACACGTCGGCGAACGACGCCCATCCCCAATCGTCGCCCAGCGCGCGGGCCAGCTCTGCCGCTGCTCGCCACGGTTCGCGCGCGGTGCCGGGCGACTTGACGAGTGCTTCGAGCTTCTGGAGCCGGCGTTCGAGGTTGGTGAAGGTGCCCTCGATCTCAGGTGCCGCGGTGCTGGGAAGAACGACGTCGGCGAGGAGTGCCGTGGCCGTCGGGAACAGCTCAACCACGAGGGAGAAACCGACCTTCTCCATCGCCGCACGAGCAAGCTCCGCATCGGGGAAGTCGGAGATCGGATCGGCACCGACCACGACGAGGGCATCCAGCTCGCCGGCCGCCGCGGCCGCCAGGATCCCCCGGGTGCCCATGCCGGGCTCCTCGAGCAGCCTGTAGCCCGCACCGAGGGCGGGGTGTACGCCCATGTCGAGCATCCCCTGGGAACCCGCATGCGGAGCGCACACCAACCAGCTGCCGTCCTTGTCGGACGCGAGGGCCAGCAAGGCGGCAAGATCGTCCCCGGTCTCCCGGCCCGGGTTCGAAGGACTCCAGCAGGCGACCAGCGGGGAGGCAAGATCGTCCTTCACCGGTGCCGGCGGGTCGCCTCGGCGAGACGCAGAACCAGTGGTCGCCAGGGTCGACAGCGCCTTCGCCTCACCGCCGGGTTCGCAGCGGACCACGTGCGTGGCGAAGACGTCCAGCGAGATGCGCCGCGGCGAGACGACGATGAGCTTGGCGCCGCCTTCGAGCACCGCCTTGCGGAGTCTCAGATAGAGAACAGGGAGCGTCTCCTTGGGATCCGGGCCCACCCAGATGATGGAGCGGGCCGAATCGAGATCGTTGATGGATGCGGTGGAACCAACCACTCCCGAGTGAGCCAGCGTCCACTCGTAGCGGGCGCCGTCGTCCTGTATGCGCGAGTCGAGGTGCGGCGTCTTGATCGTCTTCCGGGCGAGCCTCTGGATCGCGAAGGCATCCTCGGTCGTGAGGTGCCCGCCGGCGATCACACCCACTTTGTCTCCTCCCCCCAGCTTCCCGGCCGCGGCCGCTACCGCTTCCCCCCAGGAAGCGGAGCGGAAATCGTCCCCCTCGCGGATCAGCGGCGTCGAGAGCCGGTCCTTCGCATCGACGTAGTGGAAGCCGAAACGTCCCTTGTCGCAGATCCAGAAGTCGTTGACGTTCTCGTTCGGCAACGCTTGAACCCTTACGAGCTTGTCCCCACGTGCCTCGTTGGTGGTCGGACACCCGACCGAGCAGTAACTGCACACACTCGGCGCTGCTTTGAGGTCCCACGGCCGCGATACGAAGCGGTAGGTGCTCGCGGTGAGAGCGCCGACCGGGCAGATCTGGATCGTGTTGCCGGAGAAGTAGCTGTCGAAGGGCTCGTCCGAGAACGTGAGGATCTGCGTACCCGCGCCGCGATCCACGAGCTGGATGAATCGGTCGCCGGCGACCTCGTCCGAGAACCTGACACACCGCCAGCACAGCACGCACCGCTCACGGTCGAGCAGGACCAATCGCGAGATGTCGATGGGCTTCTCGAAGGTGCGTTTCGGCTCGATGAAACGCGTTTCACCGGGCCCGTGAGCGTAGGTCTGGTCCTGGAGAGGGCACTCGCCGCCGCGATCGCACACCGGACAATCGAGCGGGTGGTTGAGGAGGAGGAACTCGAGCATGTCCTCCTGTGCACCGGCAGGTTCCTCGCTGTCGGTCTCGACCACCATCCCATCGTCGACAGGCGTGACGCACGACGGAACGAGTTTGGGCATCCCCTCGACCTTCACGAGACACATCCGGCACACGGCGACGGACTTCATCCCGGGGTGATAGCAGAAGCGCGGGACGAAGATATCCATCTCCTCGGCAACATCGATCAGAAGGCGCCCCTTCTCGGCGGTCACCCCTCGCCCGTTGATCGTGAGCGAGACAGTTTCAGGAGATTGTGGTTGCGTCACGAGGCGCCCTCCGAGCGGACGCCGACCAGCGGCTTGTGCTCGCCGTCGAACGGGCAACGGCCCTCGGTCACGTGCACCTGGAATTCGTCGGGGAACAGCTTGACGTTGCTGCGAAGAGCCCACGCGGCCGCGTCGCCGAGCGGACAGAAATTACGCCCATCCATCTGGTTCGCGATGTCGAGCAGAAGATCCAAGTCTTCCTGCCGGCCCTCGCCCGCCTCCACGCGACGCAACACTTTGACCGCCCACGATGTCCCCTCGCGACAGGGCGTGCACTTGCCGCAGGACTCATGGGCGAAGAACTCCGTCGTCACGAGCGCGTTCCTGACCATGCAGGTGGACTCGTCCATGTAGACGACCGCACCGGAGCCGAGCATCGTTCCGGCTTCCTTGAGCGAGTCGAAGTCGAGCGAGTAGTCGCCGTGGGTCAGAAGCGGTGCGCTCGCGCCCCCGGGGATGATCGCCTTCAGGGTCTTATTGTTCTTCATGCCTCCGGCGAGCTCGAGCAACTGATCGAGCGTCGTGCCGTAGGGCACCTCGTAGTTGCCGGGTCGCTCGACGTGTCCGGAAACCGAGAAGACCTTCGTGCCCGGCGACTTCTCCGTACCCAGCTTCCGAAACCAGTCGACCCCGTTCGCAACGATGTGCGGGAGCGTGGACACGGTCTCGGTGTTGTTGACCACCGTCGGCTGGCCGTAGAGCCCCTTGATCGCGGGGAACGGCGGCTTCAACCGCGGTTGGCCTCGGAAACCTTCGAGGGAGTCGAGCAGCGCCGACTCCTCGCCACAGATATAGGCGCCCGCCCCTCGATGCAGGATGATGTCGAGGTCGAACTTCGAACCGAAGATCCCCTTGCCGAGGAACCCCTTCTCGTAGGCCTCTCCGATCGCCCGGTCCATGCGCCGGGACCCTAGGGCGAACTCGCCGCGGCAGTAGATGAAGGCCTTCTCCGCCCCGACCGCGTACGCGGCGATCGCGATGCCCTCGATCATCTGATGCGGATCGCGCTCGGCTATCTCGCGGTCCTTGAACGTCCCGGGCTCGCCCTCGTCGTGGTTGATCACCACGTACTTCGGAAAGACGTCCTTTGGAACGAACGACCACTTCGTGCCGGTCGGGAAACCTGCGCCACCCTTGCCCCGGAGTCCTGCGTTCTTCACGAGCTCGATGAGCTCGTCGGGACTGAGCTCGGTCACCGCCTTCTCGAGGTTGTCGTACGCATCGTCCTCGAGAGCGCGCCCGAGCGTCCACGAGTCGTCGGGGAACTCGCGCGCCCGCTTCAGGACCATGTAGCTCTCCTGGGTCACGAGTCCGCCGCCAGGTTCTCTGCTTCGGGAGGCACGTCGGTCCCCGGGACCTTGGGGCGGTGTCCCGGGGCGAAGTCGGCGGGGGGCGATTCGCCGCCGACGAGGCGCTCCGCGGTCATCCCGGTCGCCTGCGACCTCAGACCGGTGGACGCGGCTTCGTAAGCGATCGCCTTGGACGACTTCACGGGGTCTCCCGCGACGCTGGTCACTTCCTTGCCGGCCGCCAGTGAATCGATCAAGGCGACGATCTCCTCCGGAGTGACCTTGTAGAAATCCTCGTAGTTGATCTGCATCGAGGGGGCGCCGTCACAGGTAGCGAGGCACTCGGCTGCCTCGAGGGAGAACTTGCCGTCGGCGGTCGTCCCCCCGGGCTCGATGCCGAGCCTCTCCTCCGCCGCCGCGATCACCTTGCGGGCACCGAGGTGGGTGCAGGAGATGTTCCGGCAGACGGAGATCAGGTACTCCCCTTGGGGCTTCTTCTTGAGCATCGTGTAGAAGGACCCGGTCGCGAGCACCTCCGCGGGCGTGAGCCCGAGGAGCGCGGCAACGTCCTTCATGCCTCCGTCCGTGACGTGACCCTCCACCGACTGCACGAGGAAAAGGAGCGGAAGCGCGGCCGACCGCTTGTTCGGATACTTGGCAACTATGCGTTCCGCGACCTCGCGGATCTCGCCGCTGAGCACGCTCATCTGTCTACACCGCCGAGGACGGGGTCCACGGACGCGATCGATGCGATCAGATCGGCCACGAGCCCACCCTGGACCATCACGGGCAACGACTGGAGGTTCACGAACGACGGGTCGCGCACGTGGACCCGGTAAGGAGCGGTCCCACCGTCGGAGATCACGTAGGCCCCGAGTTCGCCTCGAGGTGACTCGACCGCGACGTACGCCTCACCCGCGGGGACCGTGTAGCCCTGCGTGACCAGCTTGAAGTGGTGGATCACGGCTTCCATCGAACGGTTGAGCTGATCACGGGGAGGAGGAGTTAGCTTCGGGTCCATGTTCTTGAAGTCCCCACCCGGCATGTTGTCAACCACCTGCCTCAGGATGCCTACAGACTGGCGCATCTCTTCCATGCGCACCTTGTAGCGCGCGTAGATGTCGCCCTCGGTGGCCGTAGGAACATCGAACTCGAAGTCTTCATGGGCCCCGTAGGGCATGTCACGTCGTAGATCCCAGTCGATCCCCGCGGCGCGGGCGATGGGCCCGGTTGCTCCCAAAGACCTGCATTCGTCGGCCGAGATGGCGCCGATCCCCTTCGTCCTCTCAAGGAAGACCGGGTTCTCGGACAAGAGGTCCTCGTATTCATCGATCCGCCCGGGCAGTAAGGCGAGGATGTTCTCGACGACGGGACGCCAGCCCTCCGGGAGGTCCTCCCAGACCCCACTCGGGATGATGTAGTTGTTGTTCATCCGGAGCCCGGTGACCATCTCGTAGAAGTCGAGGATGACCTCTCGCTCGCGGAAACCGTAGAACATCGCCGAGATCGCGCCCATGTCGAGCCCCTGCGTGCCGAACCACACGAGGTGAGAGGACAACCGGTTCATCTCGGTGATCAACGTGCGGATGTAGACGCCGCGCTTCGGAACCTCGATGCCAAGGAGCTTCTCGACCGCGAGCGAATACGCGAGCTCGTTGAAGAACGGCGCGAGATAGTCCATGCGAGTCACGATCGTCACCGCCCCACGCCAGTTCTGGTCCTCGCATTCCTTCTCCATCCCGGTGTGGAGGTAACCGATCACCGGGCGACACGACACGACGGATTCACCGTCGAGCTCGAGGATCAGACGCAGGACGCCGTGGGTTGCCGGATGCACGGGACCCATGTTGATGACCATGCGTTCGTCACGGTCGTCGAAGGATTCGACGTACGCGCCGTGGCCGGCGGACTCGAACGCCTCGGCTACCTGATCGGGGGATCTACTCACTCCCCACCTCCCCACCGTCAGGCACGCTCTGCCCGAGCCGGTCGATCTCCTGGTGTGCCTCCTCCGAGTTCGGGCTCTGCCCGAGTGAGTCGATCTGGAGGTACGGCTGAGGGATGAACTCCACGGGGACCTTGCCGACACCGTAGTCCTTGCGGAGGGGATGTCCCTCCCATTCGTCCGGCATGAGGATCCGGGTCAGGTTGGGGTGACCCTCGAAGCGGATACCGAACAGATCGAACGCCTCGCGCTCCATGTTGTTGGCGCCCGGCCAGAAGGCCGTCACCGAGGGCACCGAGGGCGGATCGCCCTCGGCCGCGACATGGACGGTGCCTCGCTCGCGCTTCTCGTGATGGATCAGCTGAACGACGACCTCGAACCGCCCCTTCTCACCCGAGAGACCAAGGCGGTCCACCCCGCACAGATCGATGAGAAGCCAACCTTCATCCTGAAGTCGTCGCGCCGCGTCACGCCATTCGCCGGCACCTAAGGACTGCGTTTCCACTATGCGGTGACCCGCCCGGCGTTGTAGTTGCCTTTTGAGATCTGATCGTGAAGGAGCATGATCCCGTCGATCAGCATCTCGGGTCGTGGCGGACACCCCGGCACGTAGATATCGACGGGGACTATCTGATCGACACCCTGCACCAGCGCGTAGTTGTTGAACACCCCTCCCGAAGAGGCGCACGCACCCATAGAGATGACCCACTTCGGTTCGGGCATCTGGTCGTAAACCTGCCACAGGATGGGAGCCATCTTCTGCGCGACCCGCCCCGAAACGATCATGAGATCCGACTGGCGAGGACTACCCCGGAATGCCTCCATCCCGAACCGAGCCAGGTCGTGTCGCGGCATCGTCGCGGCCATCATCTCGATCGCGCAACAAGCAAGCCCAAAGGTCATGGGGAAGAGCGAAGACTTGCGCGCCCAGTTCACGAGCTTGTCGAGTTGAGTCGTGACGAAGTTGGCACCTACCGCGTCGCTCACTCCGCCCATTCGAGACCACCTCGCTTCCACACATATGCGTATGCCGCCAGGAGGATGCCGATGAAGGCGACCATCTCGTAGAGGCCGAAGAGCTGCAGGTCGCCGTAGGCGACGGCCCACGGGTACATGAATACCGTTTCGATGTCGAAGATGATGAACAACATCGCGATCAGATAGAACTTGACCGGGAACCGCTCGCGGTCGTCGAGACCGGTCTCGGGAACGATCCCCGACTCATACGGTTCCGATTTCGCCTGGGTCACCCTCTTCGGAGTCAGCTTGGAGGCCGCCAGCATCGAAGCGACCGCGAAGAGCGTGGACAGGATGATCAGGAAGAGGATCGGGAGGTAGTCGGGAAGGCTCATGTTTTCCCAATCGCGACGGGCGGAGGGCTCATGGGGCTACCTTTTGACTCGCTCATGGTTTGAGTTCTGCCATCTTCTTCAGCACCTTGAGTCCGGTCTGCTCCGCGTTCTTCGTCTTCGGATCCTCGAGGTTCGCCAGAAGCGTCAACGCGAAGCTCATCACACTCTTGGACCGCATCCCCATCGACACGAGCCGCTCCATCAGGGCGGGGTAACCGATCAACTTTACAAACCGGCGCCCCAAGCGGTAGTAGGGGCCGTAGACCTCCTTCAGCTCACTGGTGTAATCCTTGAGGATAGGCGACGTTCCGTGACGCAGAGCCTCATCGAGATGACGCCCCGCGATCCGACCCGTCTCGTACGCATAAGCGATGCCTTCTCCGTTGCACGGGTTGATCATCCCTGCGGCATCCCCAACCATGAGGAAGCCCGGTCCGTGCGGCGGCCACACGCTGGCCCCCATGAACAGCCTGCCCGCACGCGGCTTGGACGTGACCGTCTCCTGGTTGACCTCCCACTCCCCCGGAAGCTGCGCGATGAAGTTGTTCTGGAGGTGATGGAGGTTCACGTCCCTCCACCCGCCGTAGGTCGACAACAGGCCGACGCCGGCGTTCACCGTGCCGTCACCGACGGGGAAGACCCAACCGTAGCCGGGGACCTGATCCTCTTTCGTCCTGATGTCGAGGTAACCCTCGAACCAACCGGAGTGTTCCATCGGTGAGGTGAAGTACTGGCGGATGGCAAGCCCCATCGGGTAGGACTCGTTGCGCACCTTTCCGAGCGAACGAGAGAACTTCGTCGCGGCACCTTCGGCGCACACCACCCAGCGCGCGTTGACTTCCTCGACGTCCGACCCTCGCTTGGCCCGGAACCCGGTGAGAACACCCCGGTCGAAGATGGGTTCCTTCACCTGCGTCTCGTAGTGAACCTTTGCCCCGGCCGCCTCGGCGTTGTCGAGGACGATCTGGTCGAGGTCCTTGCGGGGTTTGACGAGCCCGAAGTCGTCGAAATCGTTGAGTTCCGGAAAAGACAGTTCGAGGGTCCGTCCCGCCGCGTGCACGCGAAGGCCCTCTACGTGCTCCCAGGACTCCATCTCGGAGGTGAGCCCCATCTCTCTCAGGACCTTCACCGCGCGAGGGGTGAGACCATCACCGCACGTTTTTTCCCGGGGGAACGACTTCTTCTCGCAAACGAGGACCGAATGGCCTCTCGATGCCAGGTAGTGCGCAGCCGCGGCGCCCGAGGGACCGCCGCCG
>JBKJZQ010000199.1:0-4921 GCA_046715095.1 Actinomycetota bacterium
GGTGATCGCGCTCAGCCGTTGGCGTGGCCTCGCTGCTCTGGCAGGTCTGGCCGTTTCCATGCTCGTTCTAATCAAGTTCGTCATTCCGGCGATCCTTGAAGGAAGCGACCCATTGCTTGTGGCGATCGTCGGTGGCTCGGTAATCATGTTTCTAGCCCTTTATCTCGCTCACGGATTGAACGCGGCCACGACCACAGCGGTGCTCGGAACCCTCGCGAGCCTCCTGCTCACGGGACTGCTTGCAGTCTTCTTCGTCAACATCTCGATCTTCACCGGTGCCGGTTCGGAAGAGGCTGTCTTTCTTCAGATCAGTCAGTCGCAGGTCAATCTCCAGGGCCTGCTCCTAGCGAGCATCATCATCGGGACATTGGGCGTTCTGGATGATGTCACGGTTACCCAAGCATCGGCGGTGTGGGAGCTGCAGAAAGCTAATCCTGAGTACGGCATCGGAAACCTGTACAGAGCAGCTATCCGCATCGGCCGAGACCACATCGCTTCTACGGTCAACACGCTGGTGCTTGCCTACGTTGGTGCCTCGCTGCCCCTGCTGATTCTCTTCTCGGTATCGAATCGTCCCCTCGGACAGATACTGAATACCGAGAACGTCGCGGAAGAGATCGTTCGAACGCTGGTTGGGAGCATCGGGTTGGTGGCATCCGTACCCATAACCACCGGGCTCGCTGCTCTAGTCGTGACTAACGCCCGCGGCCGGAGCATCCTGAATCGGTCGGAGGAGATACCAGCTGCCACCGAAGATTCGCACTACGAGCCTCCTAGACGAGAGCGCGAGTTTTGGGGCGATGTTGACGAGTGATCAACAACTGGCACTCTTCTTCTTCGATCGCGTCGAGGATCACCGGGCCGATTTTTCCAACGGCGCTCGACTATCCGCTCCTTCCGATCATCGGCGCCGCCGCTTCCGCTTGGCCGCTCCCGCCCGCTTCTTCGCGGGTGCCTTCGAGACTGTCGGCTTCGGCTTTGGTGAGACGGCGACCTCTTCGGGCTCGACCGGCTGCTCTTGCGCGGTCTCGGCAGGCTGCTCCTGTGTGACCGCGGCCGCAACTTTCTGCACAGGGGTCGGTCGCTTGTACTCGCTGCCAGACAGATACTCGATGTTCACCATGGCGGGAGCTGCCGTGAACACGGACGAGTAGGTACCGACCACGATGCCGACGATGAGGGCCAGAGCGAAGTCCGTCAGCGTATCGCCCCCAAGGAAGTACAGCGCGATCAGGATGAACAGAGCGCCCAGTCCGGTGTTGATCGTTCGCGGGATGGTTTGCAGGCACGCGTCGTTGGCGACCTGCTCCAACGGCTGCCGGCCCTTCATGTGCAGGTGTTCTCGGATCCGGTCGAAAACGACGACCGAGTCGTTGATCGAGTAACCAACCACCGTCAGAAGCGCAGCGATGAAGACGCCGTCGATGTCCTTACCAAGCCATGCAAATACCCCGAGCAAGATGATGACGTCGTGGAACATCGCCACCACCGCGGATGCCCCGAAGGTCCAGCGGAACCGGAAGGCGAGGTAGAGGAGCTGAGCTCCGATCCCGATACCCAGGGCGATGAGTGCCTTGCGGCGCAGTTCGTCACCGATCGTGGGACCGATGAACTCGTCCCTTACCTTCTCCGTCTGTCCCCCTACCGAAGCCACCGCTTCTTCGATGCTCGCTTCGTCGGCCTCAGATACCTCGCTCGAGCGGATCGAGATGTTGCCCTCTCCCGATTCCTGTACCACGGCGCGCGGGAACCCAGCCTCGGCCATAGCGCTTCGCACCTCGTTGAGGTCTGCGGGTTCGGACGTCGAGAACTCGACGAGACGCCCACCGGTGAACTCGAGACCGAAGTTGAGCCCATTCGCCACCAAGCCGGTGATAGAGAACGCGATGAGGACACCGGATATAGCGAACCAGACCTTGGCGCGAGAGATGAGGTTGATCGGACGTTCCTCGAGGCGCTTCCGAAGCTTGCCTCCGACGTTCATCCCGAACCACCTCGGCCTCTTGGCAAGCCGCTTGCTCTTCATCGCGAGTTCGGCCAAGAGGCGCGTGATGACCAGAGCGCTGAACAACGACACCGCGACACCGACCGTAAGCGTCACGCCGAAGCCCCTCACCGCGCCCGTGGCGAAGTAGAAGAGGATGATCGCGGCAATGACGGTGGTCGCATTCGAGTCGGCGATCGCGCTCCACGCCTTCTTGAACCCTTCGAGGATCGCCGTCCGTAATCTCTTGCCGTCCTCGAATTCCTCCTTGGATCGCTCGAACACCAGCACGTTGGCGTCCACCGCCATACCGATGGCGAGAACGAAACCCGCGATGCCCGGCAACGTCAGCGTGGCCCCCAACGCGAGGAGCACCGCGTAGGAGATGAGCCCGTAGGCGAGCAGCGCGAGCGCGGCCAGGACCCCCAGGAGGCGGTAGTAAGCGATGACGTAGAGGATCGTGAGAAGTCCACCGATGACGGCCGCCTTGACACTGGCCTCCACTGCTGCGTCGCCAAGGGTTGGGCCGATGGTCCGTCGCTCGACAACCTCGACGGGAACAGGAAGTGCTCCCGCCCGGATCAGGAGCGCCAGGTCTTTGGCCTCGTCCTCGGTGAAGTCTCCGGTGATCTCCGTCGAGCCCCCGGCGATACCCACGTCGCACTCGACGCCCTCGCTCACCTCGGGGCTCGTGATCACCTCCTCGTCGAGGACGATCGCCACGCGGCGCTTCGGATTTCCGAGCGACTCACAGGCAGCCGCACCGGTCAGTTTCGCCCAGTCCGCTCCGCCGGTTCCCCGGAAGGAGATGGTGACCGTCCAGCCCACTCCTGCAGGATCGAGGACTGCCTCGGCGCTATCCAGGACGTCTCCGGTCATGGTCGCGGGAGCGAGCCGCAGTCGAGCGCCATCCTCGTCACTCAGGATCAGCTCGTCGGGGTCCTGGTTCTTGCCGCCGTCGCCTTGAGGGACCCCCAGCACGGCGTGAAAGGTCAGCTGCGCCGTCTTACCGATGACGGCGAGAGCTTCGTCGGGATCGGAGACGCCGGGCAATTCGATGATGACGCGGCGGTCACCCGACTCCTGGAGGCTCGGCTCCGAAACGCCCAGCTGATCGACACGGCGACGGAGGACTTCAACGGTTCGATCGAGCGTGTCAGCATCAACCTGTTCGAGCTCCGTGTCTTGAGCTTCAAGCACGATCTGGGTGCCGCCTTCGAGGTCGAGACCCAGGCGAGCGGGGCGAGTCATAACGAGCACGATGGAGCCCACTACGACGATAAGGACGATGAGCGAACGCCAGACAAGATGACGGTTCAATGTGGTTCCTCCAGAGGTCGGCCGCGGGACGCGGCGGGGTCTAAGTGAGGGACAGGGCGCGCGGGGGCGCTCTGAGGGTGACGCCCGAGATACTCGGGGCGCGCAAGAGGGCGGGCCGCCTCACGTGGGTACCGACGAAACCTCCCACGAACAGCAGGCCGAGGGCCGCCGCCAGGAACATCCCGGGAGTATCGAAGCGGACCCGTTTCGCGGTCGCCTGCGACCTGACCCCCTCGAGCGAGATCCTGGCGTCGGGCGCCGCAGTTCCTTCAAGAGCGGGCTCACGTCTCTGACCACCCACACCGGCCATGGATCCTCGGCCGTCGGCCGGCATCGCGAGCGCCAGGGGAACAAGCGCGCAGAAGACCGCCCCCAGAGCCAGCATGCCGCCGACGCGGCGAGAGAGTCTCATAACGCCCACACCGTACCTCGCCCCCGCCCGCCAACCTCGCCCCCGCCAGAAACACGAGCGAACCTTTCAGCGCACCGAGGAGTCATACGGGCGTGAGCGTCAGACAGGTGGTGGAGTGGACCGTTCTCGGGGTCTCGGTTACGGCCCTCTTGGGTGGCTGTGCCGGGAGCAGACCGGAGCTATCTGTTTCCCTCGAAGGAGTCCCGTCTGAACGGGTAGACGAGGAAGTCATCAAGGTCGCGCGGTCGCTGGAGTAGCAGGCTTAGGTCCAGACGGAGACGATCACTGCGGTGATCAGTAAACCCAAGAGGTTGTAGGTGGCGGTGATCACCGCCCACGTCGACGAGCTGGGCTTGTTGGCTTCGAAGACCGCCATGACTCCGACCATCACCACGGCATAGCCGACCCCGACGATGAGGCCGAGAACGAGACCCTCGGACAGGGTGTCGGAGCCGGTGGCTTTCGCCAGCATCGCGGTCGCGGTCGCGGCGACCAGATAGCCGAGCAACGGAGCCATGAAGATGACCGGGCCGGGGCCGTCTTCGCCTTCGGTCACATCGACCCCCGACGCCTTCATCCACGCGTTACCCATGACGGGCGGCGCGTACCAGATCCCTCCGAGCAAGAAGTACGCGACCGCGGCAACCACGACGGCGAGCCAGTTAAGGTCCCCGAACGTCTCGAAGCTCATCCGTTCCTCCTTCTCGTGGGCGTCGACGTCATGAGCGTCCCGGTCCTACGGCTGTCGGCCGAGGTACGCAAGGGCCTTGTCCGCGATCGGCGCGTCTTCGGGGACCTCGACGGGTTCGCCGAACATTTCTCCGCGCGGGTACTCCCCGACCGGCGCCATCATCGAAGACGTCATGCCGTAGACGGCTTCGGCGATGTCGTCGTCGATGTCCGCCGGCTGCCCGGTCGCCTTCGCCAGGTCCCACCCGTGGACCGCAGCGTCCGCGACGGCCAGGCCGAGGGCCACCTGGCCCGGGGTGTCTCCCCACGGAAGGGTGAAGTCCTTGGCGATCGCCCCGGGAGCGCTGAACGCGGCGGCCGCATCGGCTGAAGCTTGTCGGTAAGCGGCCACGTGATCGTCGCCGAGACGATCGGTCCCCTCCGACATCGAAACCTTCTTGCCGGAGCCACCAGCGGCGAACGTGACACAGCCGGTGACGATGTGATTGAGGAGCGTTCGAACATCCCAGTCACCG
>JBKJZQ010000200.1:0-5149 GCA_046715095.1 Actinomycetota bacterium
GTGCAGTCGAGACAGGACGTCGGCGATCCATCCCGAGTCGACGTGTTGGAGGCGGAAGAGCTCCCCGTAGCGGCCCTCGACCACTATGGCTGCGCAGGGCACTTCGGCGAGGCGCTGCATCTGGAAGACCAAAGTGCCGTCGGAGAGACTGGCGACGAAGTTCTCGAGGGTCTTTCTTTCGACGGATGCGATCAAACCCGCGGCGCCACCGACCGCGTAGTCGCCTGCGGGGAGCGCGGACCGCTCCGTTTCAACCGATCTCCCGGAGAAGCGGTATGGGTAGCGCTCCCGCGAGTCCACCAGGATCGTGAAGCCGGTGCTGCTTCGCCTTCGTGGAACGCGCGCGCCGGGATTGGCCGTTCTGGCCGTCTTTTGGGTCTGCCAGAAGATCGCGGGGCGCCCCCGGACCTCGGTGAAGACGAACTGCGACCGGGCCAGCCGGGGGCGATCGAGCACCAGGTCGATGGCGGCCCCGCGCCTGCGACAGATGGTTGGACGAACGCGTTCGAGAACCTCGGCATCCTTGGGCCATTCATCCTCGAGAGGGTGGCAGTAGACGCGTGCCGACCGGGGCCACGTCTCTCGTGCCTTGAGGAGGAGGCCATCGTCGACGGGCACATGTAGCAGGTAGGGCAACTTGCTCTCGGTGTCGGGGTTGCGCGCCACGACGAAGAAGCCGGTGAGTTCCACGGCTCCATTCTGGTTGATTCCGGCTCGCGCGGTGGTCTTACAGGGAGCCGGGCTCCGCTATCCATTCCACCTGCTGCCCTGTGATCTGGGCGATCCGCTCGTAGTCGTGGTCGTAGTGCCACACCGTAACTCCGGCTATCTCGGCAACCGCTGCGATCAGCAGATCCGGAAGCTTGACGCTTCGGTGATGGAGGGCTCCTTCGTGCGCCAGCGACCGCTGGACCATCAGGGCCCGATCGGCAGCGTCCGTCCCGCAGGGAAGTTGATGGAGCGCGTCGAGCCTCGTAGCGGTCACGTCGTAGTCGCGCGCCCCACGGGCGCTGTAGAGGACCTCGAGCCGGACCGGAGCGGTCGTCGCGATCCGGTCGTTCTCGAGATGGCGGAGCCACTGCTCGAGTACTCCCGGATCCGAGCTGTGGTACCACGCGCTCGTGTCGGCGAGGAGGAGCCCTACGTCCGCCACCGTCGGGCTGCTTCCTTCGTAGCCTCATCGAAGTCGAGTCCCGCACCGGTCTCGAGCTGCCGCGAGAGCTCACGACGCCGGCTCGCCCGGACGACCTCGCTGAGGGCGGTATCGACCGTCGCCTTGAGTCCGGTCGTACCGAGGACCTCCTGGGCTTGGGCCAGGAGGTCGTCATCCACATCGATCGTCGTTTTCCGGCCCATCGGCTGAGTATATAGCATAGTATCCTATCTGTATATATTCCTATTGAGGACTAAGGTATATCCGAGCTGCGCCCGGTCCCTACCTCTATCGGGTCGCGACTCCCAGGGAGAGCTCGCCGGCGGCCCGGATGAGATCGTCGTCCCAGGTCGCCATGACCATCTCGTCGGTTTCGGTGGCCAGCGCGGACGCGAGGTGAAGAGCGTCGTAACCACGAAGAGCGTGAGCCTCGGCGAGGTCTCCTGCTCGCGACGCGATGTCCCCGGTCGCTTCGATGATCGTCATCTCATCCACTCGCCTCCCCAATTCCTGCTTGACCTTCCGATGACCGCCGCGTGTCAGGCGCCGGGACCGCATCGCCGTGGCCAGCGCCGCTCTCGCTTCGGGGTAGGTGAGGCGACTCGTCATCCGCAGGTCGGCCGCGTCCCAGATGACCGTGCAGACCTCCGAGTGTTCTTCCTCGACCAAGAGCTTGATCAGCGCGGAGGTCTCGAAGTAGACGATCACCTCCGTTGCTCCTTGACGAGTTCCGACACGCTTCCCTTCGCCGGGACCCGTTCGTGAGCCGAGGCCGGTCGAGCCGGGGCCCTCGGCTTCTTGATGACGCCCGCGTCGATCAGTTCCTCGATCGCGCTCGGCCCGGTTGCCGCGATGATCCTGGCGACCGGGCGGCCTCTCTCGGTGATCACGACCTCGCCGCCGGCCTTGACCTCGTCGAGCCACCGCCGGAGATCACTTCTCAGCTCCCGGATCCCAACCTCCATTTTGTGTACACCTGTTGCTGACATAGTAGGTACACATTCTATCCGGAGGGTGAGACACGAGACAAGGGCCGGGAGACAGCAACCGATCTCCGGCTGTTTCGTGTCGTAACGCCCTGCTACCGTGATGGGTATGGAAGCGCAAACGTGGACGGTGATCGGCCTTCTGACCGCGACCCTGCTCGGCTCACTCATCTACCTCGGGAGTCGGATCGACGGCCTTGGTTCGAGGATCGATGCCATTGGAGCCCGGATCGACGCCCTCTCGTCCGAGGTCCGCGTGCAGGGTTCCGGGCTCAATTCTCGGATCGACGCCCTCTCGACTGAGATCCGTCAGGAGGTCCGTCAGCAGGGGTCGGTCTTGGCCGATCGGATCTACGAGCTCGCTGCCAAGCTCGACGACCACCTGAAATGGCACGCCGGGTGACGAGGCTTTAGTCCGGGCGGCCGAGCTTCCCGATCAGGTTCCTTACCCGGAGCTCGATCAGGTCCCGGATCTTGGCGACGTCCTCGGGTGACTTCCCCTTGGGATCGTCGAGCGCCCAGTCCTCGAGCGGGGTGCGGAGCGCCGGGCACGCCTCCTCGACCGCGCAGCCCATGCCGATCACGAGCTCGGCCTGATCGACGAGCTCCTGGGTGAGACTCCGGCCCGGCGTGTCCCTGAGCGTGATGCCGGCCTCGCGCATCGTCGCGACGACCTCGGGGTGAGGGTGGCTGGCCGGCTGGGTTCCGGCCGATAGCGCCCGGTGGGTGTGCGACATCTTGTTGAAGAACGCCTCGGCCATGCGGGAGCGCCCCGCGTTGTGGACGCACACGAACAGGATCAGCGGCCGGCGGTCGTCCTCGGGCTCCGAGGCCTTCACGGTGAGGCGGTGGCGATCCTGCGTCTGTTGTCGGAACATGAACCTATCTGAACACTTCCAGGGGAGTGCATGAGGCCAGGCGATCGAAATCGTCGTCGTTGTGAAGGATCGGGGCCCTCTCCCTGACGCAGGGCGCGGCGATAAGGCAATCGAGGGTCTTGCGGATCGTGACCCCCTTTGCCGGGCCGTACGGTACAGGTGCGCGGCCGAGCGTAAGACTGCCGGGCGCCAGGCACGGTCCCGCCGGGCACTGAACCACCTGCAAAAAAGCCCTCAGCGCAGGATCGTCACGCAGGGGGGCTGCCGGCAATCTTACCTTTTGCGACTCATGGTGCGTGACGCAGCTCCGGGTGAGCCGAGTCCGATTTGACGGATATGGTTTCCAGGATCTAGGTTTCTTGGGCGGGTGTTCCCCGCGCAGGGGAGCGCATTTCTAGGGGAGGATTGATGACCTCAACAACAAAGCGGTTGTTGCTGTTCGTCGCCGTCTGCAGTGCGATTGCGCTGGCGTTTCCGAGTGCAGTTCTGGGAGCAGCGGGTCCAGTTGACGACGGAGTAATCGACAGTGGCGTCGAGGTGGACGATCACAAGCTGCACGGGGGCGAGGGCGGTCACCTTCCGCCGGGGAGCGAGAACGTCGACCTAATTGGCAAGCTCGATCTTACGGACGTTGAGGGCGGCATCGCCGATGTCGGGGTCTTCGGCGATTACGCGTACCTCAACGCCTGGGCACCTGAATGTCCGAACGCGGGAGTTCATGTCGCCGACATCAGCGACTCGAGTGCCCCGACGAAGGTCGGCTTTCTGCCTGCGGACAAGAACAGCTATCCGGGTGAGGGGATCCACGTCATCCGACTGACCACTCCCAAGTTCAATGGCGATCTCTTGCTGCACAACAACGAGGCGTGTGACTCGACTAAGCCCTTCGAGGGTGGCACATCTCTGTGGGACGTGAGCGACCCGACGAAGGCCAAGAAGCTCGCGAGCGGGGCGGGCGACCGTAACCAGCTAAAGCCGCGCGTGGAGCACCCCTCGTCGACCACCAACCAGAGCCACAGCGTGTTCGGCTGGGACGCCGGCAGCAAGGGCTACGCAGTGCTGGTGGACAACGAGGAAGCGCTAGACGTCGACATTCTCGACATCACCAATCCGCGTAGTCCGAGGATGATCGCCGAGTTCGATCTCAACGAGCGCTTCCCGCAGATCGTTCAGCCGGACCTCGGAAGCGCGTCGTCCTTCCTGCACGACATGGTTGTGAAGAAGATCGGCGGCAGTTTCTACATGCTGTTGTCCTACTGGGATGGCGGGTACGTCGTGCTCAACGTCGACGATCCGACCAATCCAACCTACGTCGCCGACTCCGACTTCACCACTCCAGATCCTGAGGCAGCCGAGAGCGGCTTGGTGGTGGAGCCCGAGGGCAATGCCCATCAGGCCGAGTTCTCGAAGAACAATGACTTCATCGTGGCAGCCGATGAGGACTTTTCCCCCTACAGCGTTATCGCGACCAACACCTCCGAGAGCGTGGAGTTCGAGGCGACACAGGGTAGCGACACGCCTGCTATCGACGCCGACACCTCGCTGTCCGGCGACACGGTGTTCGTCGGTCGAGCCTGCAACGGAGACTCCGCCGTGCCCACGGCCCCCTCCACCCCGTCGGAAAGCCAAATCGCAGTGGTCGAGCGCGGCGTGTGCACATTCACCGAGAAGGTGGCCAACGTCGAGGCTGCAGGTGGATACGAGGGCGTCATCATCTTCAATTCCCAGGGCTCCGATAGGTGCGACGCACTCCTCAACATGTCTGTGGAGGGCACCATCCCAGCCCTGTTTGTCTCTCGACGGACGGGGTTCGACTTCTTCGACGTTGCTTACAACCAGGCGGCGTGCGAGGCCGGCACGCAGCCGGTGCCTGGCAGCGTCACTCTCGGTACCGTCGGAGACTCGGTCAACGTCGTGGCCGTGTTCGACGGCTGGGGATATGCGCACCTGTTCAGCAACACCGCCGGGAAACTGACTGAGCTTGACACCTACGCCGTTCCGGAGGCGCACGATCCTCTGTTCGCGTCGGGTTCTGGCGACCTTTCTATCCACGAGGTGGCCATGTCTGGCCAGGCCAATGACGTGGCGTACTTCTCTTACTACGCGGCAGGCTTCAGAGTCGCCCGCATCGA
>JBKJZQ010000201.1:0-3418 GCA_046715095.1 Actinomycetota bacterium
ATCGCGGTCGGTGAGGACAACCCCATCTGTCTCGACGTCGACGCCGCCCACCAGGCCGGACTCCCGGACATCGTGGCCCCTCCGACGTTCACGGTCACGCAGATCCTCGTGGTCAACCGGGACGAGCGCGAGCGGCGCCTCGGAGCCAATCTCGACTACGGGCGAGTTCTGCACGGGGAGCAGGAGTTCCACTACGAGCGTCTTCCGTTCGCCGGCGAGGTCCTGAGTGGGGTCATGCGCATCTCGAAGGACTTCATAAAGGAAGGGAAACGTGGCGGGACGATGCGCTTCGTAACCTACGAGTCGATCTTCACGGACGCACAGGGCGAGATCGTTCTGACCGCCTGCTACACGCTGATCGAGACCTCGAAGGACGTGGGCTGATGGGAGTACCCAACAACATCACGCTGGACGCAGTGACTCCCGGCATGGAACTTGGCCCGGTCGTTTACGGACCGCTCACGCGCGAGGATCTCGTCAGGTACGCGCAGGCTTCGGGAGATGACAACCCGATCCACCAGGACGACGAGTACGCGCGCTCGCAGGGGGCCCCATCGGTGTTCGCCCACGGGATGCTCGGGGCGGGTTTCCTCGCGCATGCCGTGTCCGACTGGTTCGGGGGTCCGACCCATCTCGAGCGCTACAAGGTCCGCTTCACGGCGAGGATCTGGCCGGGCGATGAGCTCGTATGCACCGCCAAGGTGGACGAGATCGAAGATGGAATAGTCAGGGTGACGATCGAAGCCTGGCGACGCGGGCCGGGGCCTGAGGGTCTCGGTCTCGCCGAGGAGCAGGTCGCCCTCGTGGGCGAGGCGGACGTGGCACTGCCCGAGTAGTTGGAGCAGGATCGAACCGAAGATCGACCAGAGGATCGAAACCAAGGAGAAGTGATGGCGCTGAACAAGGACCTCATCGGCAAGAAGTACGACACCAAGACCTACGAGGTCACCGGCGAGGCGATCGAGAAGTACGCCCGTGCGACGAACGACGAAAACGAACGCTACATCTCGGAAGATGTCGTCTCCACGCCGGTCTTCCCGGTCGTGCCGGCGTTCGGTTCCTTCATGGCCGCGTCGATGGATCCCGAACTGGGGGCCGACTTCATGCGCCTGGTTCACGGTTCCGAGGAGCACATCCTCCACCAGCCGATCCGTCCGGGAGACACCCTCCAGATCGAACCGGTGCTCGAATCGGTAGAGACCAAAGACACCGGGGAGACCTTCACGATCGCGGCGCCGATCAAGAACCAGGACGGTGTCCTTGTCGCGGAGGTCAAAGGCACGATGTTCATCCGTGGTTCGGGCTCGGGAGCACGTGGAGCCGCGGGTTCGGGCGACGATGGCGACCGAGAGGTCGTATACGAGGAGACGACGAAGGTCGATGACGATCAGACGCGTCGCTACGCCGAGGCATCGGGCGATCACAACCCGATCCACCTTGACGAGAACGTCGCCAAGATGGCCGGTCTGCGCGGGATCATCAACCACGGGATGTGCACGATGGCGATCGCGGCGAAGGGCGCCGTGAACGGATTGGCCGACGGCAACCCCGAGCGGATCAAGAAGGTCGTCGTCCGGTTCTCGAAGCCCGTGCTCCCGGGTCAGGAGCTCACCACGAAGTTCTGGAAGACCGCGGGCTCGGGCGACGTGACGACCTACGGATTCGAGACCTACAACCCGGCCGGTCAGGCCGTGATCAAGGGCGGCGTCGTGGAGGTTGCGTCCTAAGCCAGATCGCTTTAGCCGAGGAACGGGAACAGCGTGCGCAGCTCGTTCGTGCGTCGCACGATCATTAGGACGAGAAAGACCGCGACGCCTGCATAAGTAGCGACCTGAACCCCCGCCGGGCGCAACTGGCTGGGGTTCTTCGTGAGGCCGAAGGCGATGATGGCGCCGCCGGCTAGGCCCCCGATATGGGCGTTCGTGTCGATCCCCGGGACGATGACCCCGAACAGGAGGTTGATCCCGGCGAACATCAGGACGCCGCGCAACATCGCGCTTCCCTGCGCCGAACCCCTCTTGTAGTAGGCGAGCACCCCGAGGGCACCGACGACCCCGAAGATCGCGCCCGACGCACCCAAACTTGGGGAGTTTACCGAGGTGAACGTGTAGGACGCGGCCGATCCGGCGAGCCCGGCGAGAAGGTAGAGGCCGATGAACCTCACGGTGCCGAGCCACTGTTCGACGAACGGCCCGTAGGAATACAGGATGTACATGTTGAACAGGATGTGAAAGATCTGCCGTTCGGAGTGCAGGAACATCGCGGTGAACAGCCGGTAGAACTCGCCGTCCGCGATGTACGGCGGGAACTGGACGAGCTTGTCGGTGAACCCGTCGATGAGAAACTCGCCCACGAACATGACCACGTTGATCGCGATAAGGCCCATGACGACCGGTGCGTTAGACGTGATCTGTCTCCGGACCTTCGGGGCGCTCTTCCTCGCCTCCGCCACGCAATCGGGGCAGTGCTGACCTACGGTCGCGGGGATGGCGCAGCGGCCGCAGATCGGGTTACCGCACCTCGAGCACGAGAGCTTGGTCGGGGTCTTCTTGTGGACGTAGCAGTACGTCTCGTCCTGCTCGTCCGAAGTTCGCCCGAGGCCTGGTGTGGGATCGTCCATGCCGGTCATGGTCCCACAGGCTCCCGACTATGGTTCGCCGGTGACCAGGCTTCGGATCGCTACCTTCAACATCAGGCACGGATTCGGGACGGGTGGCACCCTGGACCTGGCGCGCACCGCGCGCGTGATCGAAGAGATCGACCCCGACATCATCTCGCTGCAGGAAGTGGACCGGAACCTCGAACGGTCGGGGAACCAGGATCAGGTCGATGTTCTTGCCGCCATGACCGGTCTTCGTTTCCACTTCGCGCCGGCGCTGGTGCGGGGGGCCGGCGCCTACGGGATCGCGCTCGGGCTGAAGCTCGGGCTGAAGAAAGGGGCGGGCGCAGCGGAAGGCGGCGTCGAGTCGTTCCCACTTCCTCGGGTCGACGACGAGGAGCCGAGGGTGGCGATGAGCACCAGGTTCCGGGGCATCTCGTTCGTCGCCACGCACCTCTCGGTGCGGCCCGGACCCCGTGACGTGCAGATGATGGATCTGGCGAAACGCCTCCGGGACCTGGCGCCTCCGGCGGTCGTCTTCGGCGACCTGAACGCCTCCCGCCGCGGTCTCGGCCACCTCGTCGCCGCCGGCCTGCGCCCCGGGCCCAAGCACGCCACGATGTCCTTCCGGCGCCAGGTGGATCACATCCTCCTGCCTCCCGATCTCCGGAACGCCCTTTTCCGGACCATCCCAACCGACGCCTCGGATCACCGCCCGCTGATCGCCGATCTGGAGCTCTCTGCGGCCCGTTCCTGACCCTTGATCCCGCCCCCGCGCGTGTTGCCGGTGTTACTGGTGTGGTTTCTGATAAGTTCTGG
>JBKJZQ010000202.1:0-4751 GCA_046715095.1 Actinomycetota bacterium
CCTCATCGGTGACGTCGACCAGCGCGTAGCCGAAGGGGAAGTCCCTTGGGATCCCGACCTCCATCGAGGGGACGTCTCCGAACCTGGTCGTGAGCGTGTTCCGGTGTGTGTGTCCGGCGAAGATGCCCCAGACGTTGCCCGAATCGCAAACCGCATGCAGCCTTCCGGAGTCCGCTTCCCGCAGTCCGAACAGGATCGGCGGGAACCCGAGGAAGGGTTGCGGTGGGTGGTGCAGGAACACGAACGCAGGCGGAGAGCCCGGTGCCGCCACCTCGGCAAGGATCTCGTGCTGAGGATCCGTGAGTGCGCCCCGCACCACGGCTCCACCTTTGCCCTCCATGAAGGTTCCCGTCACGAGGTTGAACGGTGGGAACGGTGACGCGAGCTCCTCGGCCGAATCGAGAGCCGCGAACCTGATGCCTTTGTGCTCCAGCAACTGTCCGTCGGGGGCCCGCCCGAGATACTTCTGGTAGAGCTCCCTTCCGATCAGAGCCTCTTCCTTGTACGAGAAGATGTCGTGGTTGCCCATCATCGTGAGGAACGGCATCTCGAGGGCGGACAAGACGTCTACTGCACGCACGAACTCGTCCTCGTTCCCATGGTCGGTAAGGTCGCCGAGCTGAACCACGAGCTCCGCCCCCGATGCGTTGAGGTCCGCGACCGCGGCCCTCGCCATCGTCTCGCCGCGGGGTGACCCGATGTGGATGTCGCCGAGGATCCCGAACGTGAACCGAACCTCGCCCGGCGGCTCGAGTGTGATCGTCTCGGTCGGGACGAACCGGGGAGGCGCGGGAAGCGTCTCGGGGAAGGGCACGTCCCTCTTCTCGTCCTCGTTGATCTGGGCGATCTCACCGGCCCCGTCATCGAGGAACGGTCCGGCGTGAGCATCGACCCAATCCGCCAGCCTGATAGCGAACAGCTCCCCGAAGGGCACCTCCTCGGGCCCCTGACCCACCAGGCTCCTGATCCAGTTGGCGTGCGGCTCGATGAAGGACTCGTCCTCGCTCCGGCCCCTGGACTCGAGCGAACGTTCGATGATGCTTGCTCTCTTGAGAGCCCGCTCACCCGATGCCTCGAAGCGGGCATCGTGACCGGCCCAGCCCTCGTAGACCGCTGCGCGCCCCCTTTCGATGATCCACGCAGCACGGACCAGGTCGATGAGGATGTCGTCTTTCATGGGGCCGAGGATACGCCCGCCTCCTGCCTTAGAGCCGTCCGGTACGCTTCCGCTACAGCAGGCGCACTCGCACATTCGAGTTCAGCAGGAAGGTGCGGACGTTCTCCCAGTTGTCGTAGACCTCGCCTTCGGCGACGACCTCCTGGATACCCGAGTTCGCGATGAACTTGGCGCAGCCGAAACAGGGAACCCCTGTGATGTAGATCGTGGCACCCTCTCGCTGCTCGGGCGACGAGTAGAGGATCGCGTTCGCCTCGGCATGGATAGCGATGCAGTTCCCGACCCTTATGTTTCCGGCAAGGGTGAACTCATGAAGTTCGGGGACAACTGCGCAGAACACATCATGGTCCCCTGGAACTCTTTCAACGGAGACAACATGCCAACGTGGCAAATCGCGACTTCGGTTTCGCGTACCTGCCCTATGTCGGTGGGCAGGCAACAAGAAGAAGTCCTGCCTAAAAGCCCCTTGAGGAAATGTGAGCCGGTAAATTGGAGTGCTCTTGCTGCCTAACCCTATGCGCATAGTCGACCTGATACCAAGCGTCGGTATGCCAAGGATGTAGCAGAGTTCGACGACGTACTCGAGATTCTCGCGCACTGCGCTGTCCAGGACGGGCGTGGAATGAGAGATGCATCCGTCCGCTGCGAAGTACCCTTGTAGCCAGCCGTAGAGATATCCCAAGCTCTCGTCAAACGGCGGCCGCTCCGTCTTCCAACGACGAGGGAGATTGAGGATGCGATCGCCCGATACATGAGGGTGGCCGTCCCACAACCACCGTAGGTCGGTCGCACTCGCTCCATACAGGTGAATGAACGCACCAGATCCGCGCTGGTGATAGTTGCACGAGCCATCTCCGAAGACGAGGCCGGCTCGCGTGCCCTCAATACTGGCCGTGACGTTTCCAAGGTTCACGTAGGCGCTGGCCAGATAGTGGCTCGCCATCAGGTCGCGCGTCTGGATGACTCGCTGTTTGCGATGTGAATCAACAACTAACCAGCGATGCTCGGCCGTCGCCAAGATCGTCTGTTCCTGCGCGTAGCGCTTGAGGCTGACTGCAAGCAATGGCTGCTTGCCGAAGTGCTCGATCTTGCCCAGCTTCCAACCCCGCGACGTCAACACCTCGACCACCTCACCAGCCGCCTCTCCCAGGCGGCGGACCCCCTGGGTTGTGAGGAACTCGGTGTCACCATGGAAGCAGTTGTCGTGACTCCAGCCGGATGCCGCCGGGGAGCTCGCTCGAGGGCAGGCCCCCTCGTCACAGTGTGGGTGCCCGCTGGGTGGGCCGTTGTACCCCGTCGAGCGAATACGCCGGTTCTTAACGATCACCGCACCATGCTGCCTGCGAATGCAGTTCGACCTCGTAGCGGTCTCGGCAGCAAGATTCAGGAAGTATCGATCCCAGCCGGTTCTCTCTCGGCGCTCGTCCGAACCGCTCACCAAACTCACCCCAGTCTCCCTTCTGGTAACCAGCAACGGACCTGGGTCTCCAGGCACGAAATGATGGCCAATGATGGCCACGCCCGCGCGCTGATTCTACGTCTGGCCTGTGACACAAACCCCGAGGCTTCCTTCTAGACTGTGGCGCCAGGCCTTATCTAACGCTTCCGCTGGGGCGCGCCGCTTCCATGAGGTACGCGAGGCGGACCCGGACGCACGATACGGTCGCGAACCCTGCAGCCCTCATCTCATCCGCGACGTCCCGACCCGAGCGGAAGAACGTGGGCAGGCGCGAGGAGATGAACCGGGGCAGCAAGGTTCCCAGAGGGATCGTCGGGAGGGCAACGTAGACCGAACCACCCGGGCGCGTTACGCGGTACAGCTCCTTCACCGCGGCCGACAGATGGGGCATCACCTGGAGTCCGTTCGAGGACACGACCGCGGCGAACGCCTCGTCGGCGAACGGAAGCCGGAAGCCGTCTGCCTGCACCGGCGCCAGCGTCTTCGTTCCCGCGGCTTTCGCCGCGCCGCGGGTGCGCTCGACCATCCCCCATGCGATGTCGGCCCCGACCACGATGCCCGGATGAGCGCGCGCGAGATGGACGGTGAAGTAACCGGTTCCGACCGGAAGATCGAGGATCGGCCCACCGGCTGCAGCCGCGGCTGCCTTCCGCCCTTGCTCAAGGACGTGGCCCGGGAGATCGCGGCCGAACAACGGAAAGGCGATCTTGACGATGACCGGTTCGTAGAGGTTGCCGGCGATCGCCGAATAGATGCGTCGGAACGCCCGGGTCCAGAGGCGCCGGATCGTCTTCATCCTTGCTCTATGCCGGCGATCGTTCGGAGCTCGGACAGGGTCGCGTCGGCCGGATCGCGGTCGAACGAAACGCCCTTGAACGAGGGCGCCCTGAGCCGGTCCGCCCCGGTCAGCTCCCTGAACTCGACCCGGGCCAGCGCCAGAGGTTCGACCCAGTGGGGATCCTTGATCGGTTTCCCGAAGCGGCCGGCCCGGACCGCCTCGATGCCGCCCGCGAAGGGACTGTCTACGGTCTCGATCGTCTTGAGCGCGCCCAGGACCTGTGCGATCGTCTTCTCCGAGAAGCCGGTTCCCACCGCTCCAACGAAGCGCAACTCGTCGCCCTCGTAGGCGCCCATCAGGAGCGCTCCGAACGAGCCCGAGCGGGAGCCCTCGCCGCGCGACCAGCCCCCGATCACGAGGTCGGCTTCGTGGACCGCCTTGACCTTGATCCACTCTCTCGTCCTCTTGCCGGGCCGGTAGGGCGACCCAAGCCGTTTCGCCACGATGCCCTCGAGGCGCGCCTCCTTAGTGGCCTCGAACAACGCGATCCCGTCGCCCGGCACGGCCTCGGAGACCGAGATGCGTTCGCCCGGGACCACGAGGCCCTCGAGGAGCTCTCTCCGTTCTTCGACCGGACGACCGATGAGCGAGCGCCCGTCGAGGTAGAGAAGGTCGAAAGCGATGTACTGAACCGGGATCTTGCCGGCCGCCTTCTCGATGTCCTTGGCATTCTGCAGGTTGATCCGGCTCTGCAGTTTCTCGAACGAGGGCCGGGCTCCTTCGAACGCGACGATCTCGCCGTCGAGGATCGCGTCGTAGGCCACGAGCCGTTCGTGCATCCGCGCCAGCTCGGGATAGGTGGACGTGATGTCGTGGCGCTTGCGCGACAGCAGCAGGGTCTCGTCGGTGCATACCGCGAGCGCCCGCACCCCATCCCACTTGACCTCGAACAGGTAGCGGTCGTCGTCGAACGGTTCACGATGAAGCGTCGCGAGCATGGGGATGGGCTCGGGTAGAGGGTCGGGTTCACCTCTGAGGTCCTTGCCGAGGAACACGAGCCAGTCGTTCGGACCGCGATCTTTGGATCCGGTCTGGAACATGTGGTACTCGCCTGCGGTGCGGTCACCGCGCAGGCGCACGGTCAGCTTGCCCGGCCCCTGCTCCATCACCTCGTAGGTTCCGCGATCAAAGATCCGAACCTCGCCCGCGCCGTAATTACCTTCGGGGATCGCTCCCTCGAACGAGCCGTAGTCGAAGGGGTGGTCTTCCACGTGTACGGCCAGATGTTTGTCGTCTGGTCGCCTCGGCAGGTTCTTCGGGACGGCCCACGACACCAG
>JBKJZQ010000203.1:0-11721 GCA_046715095.1 Actinomycetota bacterium
TCTGGGACGTTGACGAGATGAAGTGGTGGATCAACGAGGACTACTACACGTTGCCCGGGTCCGTGACGACGACCGACATCTCGAGGCTCGAGTCTTACGAGCTAGAGCTCGATGGTCGCGATGGGATCGAAGACGGCGTGTGGTACGGGCACGAGCTGGAGACCTTGCGAGATCCAAAGGTCCGGCCCGCGACGCCCGCTTACGCCAGATTCGCGGGAGACGCATCGGTGGGCATGTTGCGCGACGAACCGTTCGGTGAGGACTCGCTCACGGACTTCGCCTGGATCGAACTGAAGACCCCGGATTCGGCGGGGCACTGGTGGAACATGGTTCGGCCGGAGATCGGTGACGTTCTCCGCGAGACCGACGCACAGATCGCTCGGATGCTGGAGGTCCTCGACGAGAAGGTTGGCCGGAACAACTACGTCGTCGCGATCTCTGCCGATCACGGTCAGCAGCCGCTCGCCGAGATGTTCGGAGGATGGCGTATCTCGATCCCCGAGGTCGGCCTCGACATCGAGGAACGCTTCGGCGACATCATCGTCAAGGTCACGACGTCCGACGTCTACCTCGATCACGACGTGATGGAGGAAGAGGGGGTCACTGCCGAAGACGTCGCCCGGTTCCTCGGTACCTACACCCTCGGGGAGAACATCCCCGACGGTGCCCCGGGGACGGACCGGGTTCCCGAAGCTCGCCTCGAAGAGAAACTCTACGCGGGCGCGTTCCCGGGTACCTATCTCCGCGAGCTGACGACCGAGCGGCTCGAGTCGTTCGGTGACGGCATCTATCCAGAGGGCCGATTCCCCGTCACGACCGTCGGGCAGTAGGTTCTCCCCCGATGAACATGCTGAGGAAGGGACTGAAGCTTTTCACCTCGTCCCGTGACTTCACCCTCCTCATGGGCGTCCAGTTCATGGCTCAAGCCGGCGACGGCATCGTCCAGGCGGCCCTGGCCAAATCGATCGCGTTCGGGGGCCAGAAGGGCTTCGACATCGAAGGCGCCAAGTCGCCGGACGAGCTCATGCGGATCGCCCTCCTCATCTTCGTGCCGTATCTGTTCATCAGCCCGTTCCTGGGCGTCATCATCGACCGGTGGGACAGACGGCGGCTGATGTTCCTGGCCAACGGCCTCAGGGGCGCGGTCGTTCTCCTCATCGGGATCGCGGGTGTCGGGAATGTCGGCGAGGTCCCGCTCTTCGTCGCCTTCGTGCTCACCCTGGCCTCGTCGAGAGTGGTGCTCGCGACCAAGGCCGCGTCGCTTCCGGTCGTGCTCGAGAACCGTTCCCTCATGGAGGGCAACGCGGTATCGCAGCTAGGTGGAGCGATCTTCCAACTCGGTGGAGCGGGCTTCGCGGTGGTCGCCACCTCGACCCTCGAAGTGGAACCGGTTGTGATCCTCGGCGCTCTCGTCTACATGGCGGGCGCGGCGCTCGCGATGATGATCAAGAAGGCGGGCGAAACGAGGTCGGATCTGACCTTCGCGCAGGAGGTCGGCAGGGTCGCCGGGAACATCGCGGACGGCGTCCGAGAGGTGATCCGGGTGCCGGCCGCCGCCGCCGCCATCTCGACCTACTTCTGGCTCAGGCTCCTGTGGAGTTTCTCGATCGTGGGTATCGGCTTCATCGCCAAGGATCTCCTCGCCGGCAACGACACCGTGATCCTTGTTCTGACCGGCGGCGCGGGCGCGATCGGCGCCGCGCTCGGTTTCGTCATGGCCAGTCGTTTGACCGTGAGGATGGATACGCCTCGACTGGTACTCGGAGCGTCGTTCGTGGCGGGGGCATCGGTTGCGCTGCTCGGCGCGATCGAGCTCAAGGCGTCGATAGCGCTGCTCGCGTTCTTCCTCGGCTTCGGCTTCTTCCTCGCTAAGATCTCGCTGGACACGATGGTTCAGGAGGCGTTGGGGGACGACTTCCGGGGGCGCGCGTTCTCTCTCTACGACATCTCCTACAACCTGGCGTGGGTCGTTGCCGCCAGTTTGATGAAACTGTGGTGGTCGGAGTCGGCTCAGGGCGCGCTGATCGCCATTGCAGGGGTCGTCTTCCTCCTCGGCCTCTTCGGCATCGCGCAGTGGTTCCGCAGGGCAGGGCTTCTTACTGCTCGTGAAGCCCCGGTGAATTGAAGGCGCTCTCCGCAGCCGTGACCGCGGTCGCGCTCGCCCTCGCGGCGGCGCTCGTGATGCTCGCCCTCGCGCTCCGTACCGAGGAGCCCAGATCGTTCGAGGACCAGGCCTGTTCGCTCCCCGGTAGCTGGTTGACCCGGATCCAGCGCGGCTATCACGAACCCCGTTCGGGCCAGATCTCGCTGCTCCCGCGGTACCCGGCGTACATGGCGAGTGGGGGAGCCGGATGGAGCCATTCGGGGCCGTGGCCATATCTGCAGGACGTTCCGCTCGTCTTCTACTCGCCGGGCCTCCTCGGGGTCGGCAAGAGTGACCTCCGGGTCGTCGACCGAGAGGTCACCCTTGCCGACCTTGCTCCGACGACCGCCGAGCTGATCGGCGCCGATCTTCCGAACGTCCAGGGACGATCCTTGCCGGAGGTCGTGGATGCCGCCGCCGGGGCCGTGCCGAAACTGATCGTCACGGTCGTCTGGGACGGCGGCGGACGGAACGCCCTCGAGCTGTGGCCCGACACCTGGCCGAACCTCGCGCGTCTGATGGAGGGCGGGATCTCGTACACGAACGCAACCGACGGATCGTCGCCGTCGGTGACCCCTGCGGTGCACTCGACCATGGGTACCGGAGTCTTTCCCGAGATACACGGGGTCACCGGGGTCCCGGTCCGCGATGAAGAGGGTGCTGTCGTCGATGCTTTCCTGAACGGTGAGTCGAGCCGCTTCCTCGAAGTGCCCACGGTCGGCGAGCTCTGGGACGAGCAGAACGAGGGTCGCGCCAAGATCGGGATGCTCGCGTATGAGCCGTGGCACCTCGGGATGATCGGACAGGGAGCCGAGCGACCCGGTGGAGACAAAGACGACGCCGTCTGGCTCAACGTCGATACCAACGAGTGGATAACCAACACGGATCACTACCGTCTTCCCCCATCTGTCGAAGGCACGACGGGATTGACCGAGGACATCGCTCGCCTCGACGCGGCGGACGGGCGCGTCGACAGGTCGTGGGGGGACCTGCCGGTGCTCGACGACCGATCGAGGATCGAGGAGACCCCCGCCTTCGTCCACTTCCACGGCCGGGCCCTGAGGAACATGATCACGCAGGAGGGATACGGCGACGACGGGGTGACGGATCTCCTGTACACGAACTTCAAACAGATCGACCGGATCGCGCACTACTACAACATGGCCGACCGAACCGTCGGCGAGAATCTCAAGGCGACCGATGAGGAGCTCGGCTCGCTGATCGACCATCTCGAAGAGACCATGGATCCGGCCGATTGGATGGTCGTGGTCACCGCCGATCACGGGATGCAGCCGGATCAGGCGGACGTCGACGGTTTTGGGATCAACCCCCGCGAGGTCGAGGACGACATCGACGCGCACTTCGGGGCACCCATAGCGAGCGCCGTGTGGCCCACCGAGGTCTTTCTCTTCGAGGACGAGATGGCCAGCGTCGGCGTAACCACCGAGGAGGTCGCCCGCTACCTGGCCAGCTACCGGGTCAGCGACAACGCGGCCGACGTGGAGACGAGGGTCGATGGAACCGGCGTTTTCGAGGGTGACGACACGGTCTACGAGATGGCGATCCCCGCCGCGATGCTCCCCGAGATCGACTGTGACGCCGGGGGCCGCAGCAGCCTCCGGAGGGGGGATGGCCTATAGGATGAGCCCCCCATGACCGAACCGACCACTTCTACGCGCGTCCCGGCTCCGACTACCGGTGGGCCTGGGCCCATCGACCGGATCCTCGACCGCCCCCTGGCTTTCCTGGTCACCGCGCTGATCCTCGTGGCCATCTTTTCGGCCACCTTCGTGGCGCACACCGATCGGGTCGCCCCCGGTGACGACCCTGCGTTCTACACCTGGCGCACCGAGGCGCTGATATCGGAGGAGCCGTCGGTCCTGCTCGAGGTGACCGGCCCCCGGGACGTCCTTGCCGGCGGTTACCGGGTGAGCACGCCGATCATCGGAGGCATCCTCCGGGGGGCGACCGGCGTCGACCCTTTGTCGACCACGATGGTCCTGACGGTGCTCATCCGGGTACTGATCGCCCTGCTCTTGGCGGGCTTCGCCTACCGGCACAGCGCCACGGCAGGCTTCTACCAGCGCTACCCCGGGCTCGCCGAGCCCGGGAAGCAGCGAGATCCTCTCGTTTTTCACGGAGTCGCCTTCGCCGCCGCCAGCCTCATGCTCACCCCACCCTTCTTCGGCTATCTCGACAACCTGATCTGTCTCTTGTTCCTGTCGGCTTCGCTGTACTTCATCGAGCCCCTCCGAACGTCGTGGGCGGCGCGCGCCGGGTTCGCCGGGCTCCTCGTCCTCGCGGGGCTGACCCATCCCACGACCCTCGTCTTCTTCTGCATCGTCCTGGGGGCCGCAGCCGCGCTGCGGTTGGTCCTTCGGAGGTTCGACTTTAAGAGCGTGATCCGCGACGACGGCCCGTTGCTCGGTGGAGCGTTCGTCGCGGTGGTCGTGACCTACGTGATCTGGAAGATCGGAGCATGGGGGCCGTCGGTATCGCTGAGCGAGGCTGCGGTTGCTCCGCCGGCGGACGCAGACTTCTTCAAGACGAGGCTGGGCGACTGGATGACCCAGCTGCGGCCGCTCTTGAACGGTCCTCTGTTCCTCGTCGGTTTGATCGGGCTCCTTGCCGCCGGACGCCGGGCCTTCGACGACGTCCTCTCACGCGTGGCGATCCTCTGGCTCCTGCCTCTCGCCGGCGTCTTCGGTTTCCTCGCCGGCTTCGCCTATCCCTACTACCGGTTCCTGAACGTCACCGTGGCGTGGGTGCTGTTGATCGGACTCGGCGCCGCGTTCCTCGCCCGGATGTTCGTCCAGTGGTCACGCCGCACGAATCTCTTGCCGCTGTTAGGAGTGGTCGCCATCGTCGCGGTCCTCGCCACCAACTTCTCCTCGGGCCTCGTGCGGTGGAACGATCTCTCCGAAAGCTGGCTCACCCCTCAACAGGTCGAGGACTTCCGCGCTCTGCAGGTCGCCCTCGATGAGAACGGCGACGAACGTCCGGTCGTGTTCGCTATCGATACCGAAGCGACGGATGAGGTACGCATCTACGGATTCATGAAGCTCTCCGCCAATGTCTCGCGCGCCGGTCTGCCCCACGGCTATCTCGACCGGGGCTACGTCTATCTCGGCTTGGCGTAGAACTTCGCCGCGGGCGAACCGACCGAGGGCACCAACGACCACTACCTGAAGATCTCCCGGGAGACTCTCGAGGACGCGCAAGCTGGGATCGCGGCCACCGGCAAGGAGCCGATCGTGGTGGTCGCGTCCGAGTTCAATCCCGCAGTCTCGGTCTCGTCCGATGGGCCCGTGGGCGGGGCCGAATTGGGGGCGACATGGCTCCTCTCTGACGGAGTGGTCCAGGACGTGTCATCGGGAGAGATTCTCGTATCCGGCTTGGACAAGGACGATCCTGGGGTCCTCCATCTCGGGTGGGTTGCTCTGATGATGCTGATCCTCCTGGTCCCCGGGTTCATCTGGTTCAGGGCGATCCTTCCGGAGGGCGGCACGGCCGAGGGTCTTGGTCTCGCGCCCACGTTGTCGGTGGCGCTACTGATCCTGAGCGGCTTCGCGGTCCTTACGGTCTCCAGAGCGCCGCTCTCGTCTATCTACGCGTGGTTGTCGGTACTGGTGGCGACGGCCGTCGCGGTGGGGCTCTGGTGGAAGCGCTCGCCGGCCTCCGGCGACACGGCGTGAGCAAGGTCCTCACCTCCTCAGGTAGGTTCCCCGCGGAGAAGCAAGGCGACTACGCGAGGTGGATGTGGGCGGGGGCCTGGGCCTCTCTCCTGATCGGCCTCGTCACCCGGGTCGCCGGCTCTGGGTTCATCGCCCTGTGGGCGTTTGCGGTCTTCGCCGTGTTCCTCGCCCTCGCGCTTCCGTTCCCGTATGCCGTCGTGTCGCCACTGTTTGCGGGGCTCGCCGGGTGGCTGGTCGACATGCTTCCGCTGGTCGTTCTCGTCGGATGGGCGACCGTGGTGGTCAGGTGGGCCATCCCGTTGCTGCGTGAGCGGAGATGGCCGTACGGCGGACGCTGGAAGTGGCTGCCGATCGCGCTCGTCGTGTGGACCGCGCTTGGTGTTGTCGTGGTAGATACCGCCGATCTCAAGGGCTTCGCCCTAATCCTCGGCATGCAGGGTGTCGCAAGCGGTGTCGTCCTCGCATGCGTCGATGTCTTCCGGACCCTCGAGGAGAAGCTCAAGGTTCTGGCTGCGCTGCTTGTCTATCTGATCTGCCTCTCCACTGGGGTTTTCATCCACTGGACGGGGATCAATCTGGAAGCGCTCCAGGACACCTCGGTGGCGGCACGCGCCGAGGAGGCCTACGGGCTCGATGCCTTCCCCAACAGCCTCGGGATGATCAAGTGGGCCAGGTCGATCGACAGCGGCGCAGGCGACGCCAGGGACAAGCTGAACGCTCTTGCCGAGGACCTTCCCGGACTGCCTGAGTTCGCCGCCTTCCGGCCCAAGTTCCAGGCCTACACCGGGTTCCTGATCGTTCGCTTCGACCGCTCGGCTGAGCCCTTCCGGGACGAGCTCCATGAGATCGGCGTGAACCTTCTGTACGACACCGTTGGACTCACCCCGGCGAACACGGTTCCCCGGATGCGCTCGTTCCCCAGGAACGCGCTTACGTTCGCCGGCGTTGCCGCCGCGCTCTTCTTGCCCGCGTTCGCACTCGTGTTCGCAGATCCGAAAAGACGCAGGCTCGGCTGGATCGGTGTGGGTGCGGCCCTCTTCGGCGCTGGATTCTCGCTGGCGCGCGGTGCCTGGATCGCGATCGTTGTGGGGCTCATCTATCTGTGGGTCGACGGTCGCGTGGACCGCCCGATCAAGTGGAAGGTCACGGCGTCACTGCTTGCGGGGGTCGTGATCCTCACCGGCACCTACTTGATCAAGTACGGGGTCGACCCGGTCACGGGCCGGGCGGGGGGTGGAGCGAGTATCAGCACCCGCGATTCGCTCTACGGGGACACGTTCGGTTCGATGTCGGGTATCCACTACGTTCTCGGTTACGGGACCACCCAGGCTCGTTCCGACACGGGGACCACCCGAGAGGGAACGGCCGGAAATAAGTACGTCCCGCGCTCCGGCACCCATTCCACGTACCTCAACTACTTGTTCCGTACCGGGTTCCCTGGCGCCCTCATGATCCTGGGTCTCTACGGAGCGTCGTTCCTCTTCGCCCGCTCCGGCTCTCGGGTTCTCGAGGGCCGTGATCGCATCGTGGCGCTGCTCCTTGCCGCCGGAGTGGTCACCGCGGCGGTCCACGCGGTCATCCTCAGTCTCTATGTGGAGCCGGTCTACATGCTCGTGATCTCGATCCTCTTGGGGCTTGCCGTCGCCGGGATGACCGATCTGGGCGCGCCCCTTCGGCCGTGGCCGGCGCGGTCGGTGTCCAAGTCGGAGCCATCGTGAAGCGTTCGCCTGAGGAGGGCATGTCCAAGGGCGCGAGGAGTGACGTCGCCACCGTGGCCAAGGGCGGCGCCATACAGATCGTCGGGCAGATAACCCAGCGAGGCCTGGCGTTCTTCTTCGGAGCGGTCTTCGTGCGACTCCTCGGCCCCGACGGGTACGGCCTCTACCGCAAGGTCAGTCAGATCCTCGCGAACCTCGCGCACCTGGGGCTCGCCGGCTTCAACTACTCCGCCATGAGGTTCATCGCGCTGGCTCGTGGCGAGAAGAACCCCGCCGGTGTCAAGGGAGCCGTATGGGTCGGGGTCTTCGGATCCTTGATCACCTCGGTGATCGTGGGCCTGGGGACCTTCGTGTTCGCCGGCGAGGTTGCCGATGTCTTCGCCGACAGCGCCGAGAAGCAGGACGAGTTGGTCACCCTGATCCGCCTCGGCGCCGCGTACATACCGCTCTTCTCGCTGCTACAGGTCCTCCGGTATTGCACGCAGGCATACAAGACGATGGTTCCCTCGGTCGTGTCCGGTAACATCGTTCAGCCGGTCGCGAGGTTCATCCTCGGCCTCGCTCTGTTGGTGGCTGGTTTCGAGGTTTCGGGAGCGGTCGTCTCGCTCAACATCAGCTTCGCAGTCGCGGCGCTACTCGCCGGTTATTACCTCTACCGGATCATGACGCCGGACGAACGGGCGGCCGCACCCCGGATGCGGGTCAAGGAGATGGTCGCGTTCGCCTTGCCGCAGGGCGGATCCTCGATGCTCGGGATCCAGACTCTCGGAATCGGGATCTTGGTCCTCGGCGCGGTGTCCACCGACACCGCCGTCGGTCTGTTCGCGATCGCGCTGTCACTCCAGGGACCGGGCACAGTCTTCCTCGGAGGGATCGTGAACATCTGGGCGCCGGTCGTGTCCGACCTTCACGGACGCGGCGAGATCGAAAGACTCGGCACCCTCTACAAGACCATCAACCGCTGGGTCGCCACGTTCTCCTATCCGTTTTTCGTGGCGTTGATCCTCGAGCCGGATCTGTTCCTCAAGTTCTTCGGGCCGGACGCATCGGGAGCCGAAACCGTCGTCGTGATCCTGGCGCTAGGCAACATCTTCTATACGGGCACCGGGCCGACCGGGCTCCTTATCTCGATGGCCGGCTATCCCATGGTCAACCTGGTCAACTCGGTGATCGGCGTGATCATGTACACGGTGCTCGGGCTCTGGTTGGTCCCCGATCACGGGATCATCGCTATGGCGTGGATCGACTCGGGTGTGACCGCGTTCGTGAACTCTCTGCGCGTTATCCAGGCTCACCACATACTCGGGATCCACCCGTTCGGGAAGTCCTTCTTCAAACCCGTGGGGGCGAGCATCGCGGGTGGCGTGGCACTCTTCTTGTGGCGCCTCGTGCCCGGGACCGGAACGCTGATCGACGTCGCCGGACTGGTCGTGGGCGGCATCGTTTACTTGGTTACCCTCAAGGTCCTCGGTCTCGACAAGGAAGAGGAGTACGTCTTCAAAGTGATCAAGACCAAGGTTTTCAAAGGTAAGAGCAAGGCGGGCAAGTCGGGCAAGGCGGGCAAGTCCTCGACCCCGCCGGAGGAGTCCTCCGGTGAGTAACCGCTATACCGCGTTCGATCGGCTGACGATCTCCATGCTCGAGGACGGGATCCTCGAGGTTGTTCTCGATACCCCCGGGAAGCTCAACGCGGTGGGCCATGAGATGCACACCCAACTGGCGGACGTCTGGAACGTGATCGACCGTGATCCCGATGTCCGTGTCGCGATCGTGAGGGGTGCGGGCGACGGATTCTCCTCCGGAGGCGACCTCGACCTCGTTGCCGATATCGCCGACGACTTCGAGACGCGCGCGCGGGTCATGCGCGAAGCGCGCGACCTTGTCTACAACGTCATCGATTGTTCGAAGCCGATCGTCTCGGCGATGCACGGGCCGGCGGTCGGGGCGGGACTCGTCGTGGGACTGCTGGCCGACGTATCGATCGCTGCTCGCTCAGCCCGGATCATCGACGGCCACACCCGGCTCGGCGTTGCCGCGGGCGACCACTCAGCGATCATCTGGCCGCTCCTCTGCGGGATGGCCAAAGCGAAGTACTACCTGCTGACCTGCGATCCGGTCTCGGGCGAGGAGGCAGAGCGGATCGGGCTCGTGTCCCTGTGTGTCGACGACGACCGTCTCCTCGAGGAGGCGCTTCGGGTTGCCCGCAAGCTTGCCTCCGGATCCCAGAGCGCGATCAGGTGGACCAAGTACTCGTTGAACAACTGGTTGAGGCTGGCGGGACCGACGTTCGACGCGTCGCTGGCGATGGAGTTCCTGGGGTTCACCGGCCCCGATGTCAAGGAGGGGATCGCGTCTCTCCGGGAGCACCGAGCTCCTCGTTTCACCGGCCCGGCGTCCGAGTGAGCCAAACGCGGCCCTCCAGGAGACAGATACGTAAGAGCCTCTCCACCAACTTCAACCCCGGGCTCGCGTACTACCGGCAGCGCCTCGCCCTGAGAACCGCTCAGGCTCTCCACTATCCGTCCTATCTGATGGGGGGCAAGCTCGATCGTCCGGTGTTCGTCCTCGGCGCCCCCCGGTCCGGTACGACGCTCCTCTATCGGATCCTCAGACGCTCGCCACACCTCGCCCACTGGCAGCCGAGCGAGGCTCACGAGGTCTGGGAGCTCGATCATCATCCCGCGCTGCGCGGCTGGGATTCGAACGTGCTCGCGGCCTCGGATGCCGATGGATCTTCGGCGAAGAGGATCCGGCGCTCGTTCTACACGGTCGCCGGAGCGCGCAAGCGGTTCATCGACAAGACGCCGCGCAACACCTTGCGCATCCCGTTCGTCGATGCGATCTTTCCGGATGCCTTCTACGTGTTCCTCCAGCGGGACGGGCGAGAGAACGTCAACTCGTTGATCAACGCGTGGAGGTCTCCTCGGTACCGCGTGTACGAGCTGCCCGAGCCGCACAGGATCCCGGGGGTCGATCCGAAGTGGTGGAAGTTCGTTCTCTACCCCGGGTGGCGGGAGGACTCAGACGGCCCCCTCGAGGTCGTGTGTGCGAAGCAATGGAAGATCGCCAACGACTATTCGCTGGACACGGGGGCACGGATCGATCCTGAGAAGTGGGTGACGGTCAAGTACGAGGACCTGACCGACGATCCGTCGGCGGAGGTCACCAGGATCATGGACCGGATCGGGATCGCGATGGACGATTCGGTGCGCTCGGCCGCGGCCGCGGTTTCGAGCACCCCGGTGAACGTAGTGACCCCGCCCGAGAAGGGTAAGTGGAAGCGCGAGAACCCCGCCGAGATCGAGCGGATCATGCCGCTCATCGCTCCCACCATGGAGCGCCTCGGCTACACCCCATAAAGAGACGGGAGGTCATGGATGCGTTCCGAGGTCATCGAACTCCAGACCGGCTCCAACAGGTTCACCGACGTCACCGACCTTTTGAACGCGTTCTGCTCCACCGAGGAAGATGGTCTGGTGAGCGCCTTCGTCCCGCACGCGACCGCGGGACTAGCCATCATGGAAATCGGCTCGGGATCCGAGGCGGACCTCTCGGAGGTCCTGGATCGGGTGTTCCCGAGGGACGACCGCTGGTCCCACTCGCACGGATCACGCGGTCACGGAGCAGACCACGTCATCCCTGCCGTCGTCGCCCCGTCGATCACGATCCCGGTGGTGGCGGGCAAGCCGCAACTGGGTACCTGGCAGAGTCTCGTGGTGGTCGATACGAACGCCGACAATCCAGACCGTAAGCTGAGGTTCTCGTTCCTGTCCGCGTGACCGCCGCCCCCTGCAACCAGGATATTTAGCGCCAGAAGCCTTGCCCTGGGCGGGATTCTGGCGTAGTATCGAACGTATGTTCGCCATAAGCGAGGCCATGACAGGCACAAGAGCAAAAGCACTCTTGGGACCACCTGAACCCAACCTGGAGCTCAGCGCCACCGAGGCTCAGAGGTACGAGGCCCACCGGGCGAGGACCCTCAGGCGCCTCGATCTCGAGGACCGCATCACGAAGCAGCAAGCCGAGGTCAACGCCGGGACCGCGCATCTGGTGGAGCTCCTGAACGAACATCTGGCCGAAGATTTCTGGAAAGACCACGACGGGCTCACCTCCCCGGCTACGTTCCTCACCTGGAAGCTGGGACAGACCCCGGCTGAAGCCGCCC